>JBBIVB010000001.1:0-31105 GCA_037439965.1 Candidatus Veblenbacteria bacterium
ACTTTTAACTTGAACTTTTGCCTTTTGCCTTTTGAATTTTGAATTTATGTTGAATTTATGAAAAGTTTTCTCAAATTTTCAATCATATCTCTTATCATCTTTGCTTGGATATTTAGCGGATTTCCGGTAATTTGGCAAAACCCAAGAATCCCGTCGGGGATTTTTAGAAATACAAAATTTTGATAGAATGAAATTATGATAGGTCAATTTGTAAAGGGCAGGGTTTATGTGTTTATTGATGCTGCTAATCTGGAAAGTTCTGTGAAGTCTTTGGGTTGGTGGGTGGATTACAAAAAGCTCTACCAATATTTCAAAACAGAAACTTCACTTGTCGCTGTGCGCCATTATTGTCCTCGGCTCGGCGACAACGGACAGGATAAGTTTTTTACCGTTCTCAAAAATATAGGCATTAAACTTATAACCAAACCGCTCAAAATAATAACTGAGGCAGATAAATTAAAAGGAGATCATCGAAAGGCAAACTTTGATGTGGAAATAACTCTTGATGCGCGAGAGTTAATGGACGCATATGACACCCTTGTTTTATTTTCCGGCGACAGCGATTTTGATTACCTTATAAAATACCTCCGTCAAAGCGGAAAACGGATAGTAGTGATTTCAAGCAGATACCATATTTCCAAGGAACTTATTTTGAGCTGTAATAAGTATATTGATCTCAAAAAGCTACGGAAGTACATAGAACGCACAAATAAGCAAACGAAAAGCCCGTCTTTCGCAACGGGCAGTTGATGACAGTTTCCCAAAAGAGAAACTGCATTATCAGTATAGCAAGCCTCTAATCCATGTCAAGCCCATTATCCACAAGCAAGTTTCTACGAATTTCTATTATATTTTTGGTAATTTTTGCTTGGATATTCAGCGGATTTCCGAGGATTTGGAATAATCCGCCAATTCCGCCGGAGATAAAAGTGGCGCTGGCGGCGCAGGCGACAATTGACGCGACTGTCAGTACCGCTGCCGCAAGCCATAATGGCGGCTCTCCAACCACGGTGTTTATCTCTCAAAGCACCGGTTACGCTTTTTATCGGGATTCCGGAGGCGGAATTGCATATGCAAAAACCACTGATGGCGGAGTAACTTGGGGAACTCCTGTTGCGATAACAACTCAAACAGATACATTTCAAGTTGCGGTTTGGTATGATCGCTGGACACCTGGTGATACCACCGGAACTCTTATTCATATTGCTTATATTGACACTAGTCTTGACGATATTTTTTATCGCGCACTTGATACCTCAAACGATACTTTTACTGCCGCGGAGGTGAATATCACCTCCGGCCTTGGCTATGCCGGAACATTGGGTGCCGGCACCAACCATGTGGCTTTGACCAAAGGGACTGACGGCGCGCTTTACGCGGCAGTTTCTGATAACACGGACAATATGGCGGTTCGCTGTACCACAACTTGTACTACAGCCGCTAACTGGGCGGTTTCCGAGCCGGCTTCGTGGACAACGGGTAATGATAATCAGATTTTGGTGCCAATGCTTTCAGGAAACATACTGTTTTTATGGTGGGATATTTCGGTTACTACCAATGACATTAAATATTCTCGTTGGAACGGAAGCGCTTGGTCTGCCTGGGCTAACATTGATACGGCGCTTGACAACACTACTTATGACGCTTCTTGGGGAGCGGCGGTTGACCCTTCAACCGGTAATGTGTATTTGGCGTATGCTGCTTCTGCCGCTACTTTGGGCACGGACGATGATATTCGGGTAAGAAGATTTAATGCTTCCGGTGGAACCTGGACGACTTTGACCGATGTGGTTACCAATAGCGCCTGTGCCGGGGTTTCCAATTGCGGCATTGCCGGAGCAAAAATCGCAAGAGATAATACAACCGGCAATTTATATGTGCTATACAGCGCGCAGTCAACTCCCGGCACGGCAGCAACGGCAAATGTTTATTTTAAAGTTTCAACCGATGGCGGCTCAACTTGGAGTTCGGAATTTGGTCCGGTTTATTCAACCAATGGCGATATTTACGGCGCAAGATTGAGTTTTTCCGACTCTTCGGGGATTTTAAGGATTTACGCCACTTGGTACGCGGCAACTCCTGACGATTTATTTGGAAGACCTATCGCGCCTTTGACTTTTAATCAGTCAGCGTATCGCTTATTTAATAATACTGATTCTACTGATGTTGGCACTCCTTTGGCGGCGCAGGATACCGCGGCAACTTTAAGTTCTTCTGGTCAGGCTTTTCGTTTAAGAATGCTTTTGCATGTCGGCGTTTCTGATTTATTTACCAATGAAGGAAGTTTCAAACTTCAGTTTGCCCAGCAGTCCGGCACCTGCGATACTGCTTTTTCCGGCGAGACCTATAGCGATGTGACAGCCGCGACGGTGATTGCCTACAATGACAATCCCACCCCTGCTGACGGCGCAGACATCACTTCTAACGCCAATGACCCGACACATGGCGGAGATGCTATTGTTAATCAGACATACGAAGAGGCAAACAATTTCAGCAATTCGGCATCCACGGGAGGCGTGATTAATAACGGCCAAGACGGCAAATGGGATTTTTCCTTGAAAGACAATGGCGCTACCGCGGGCACCGCTTATTGCTTCCGCGTTGTCAAATCCGATGGCACGGTTTTGGATACCTACACCGTGATTCCGGAAATCACAACAGCTGTGTCAGCAATTGTTTCCATTACCGTTTCCGATGGGGTAATATCTTATGGAACGATTCCGGCAAATTCCACCAAAAGCACTTGTTCTACCGAATTAAACGATGCTCAGACGGTTACCAATAACGGCAATGTAACCGAGAATTTTAATATCCGAGGACAAAATTCCGCCAACTGGACGCTCGCGGGAAGCGTGGGAACCGATCAATATGTGCATAAGTTTTTGAATGGTTCCTGTTCCACTTTTTCCGGCGGCACTGCGCTGACCACAACTGACCAGACTTTGGCGACCGGTGTAGCAGTAAGCGGGACTGCCACCCTTAACCTACAAATCAATACCCCGAATCCTTCCACGGTTTACACCCAGCAGTCGGTAGATGTAATAATTACTGCTATACAACAATAAGTTGTGGATTATCAAGTTGATATATGGTATAATAAAAGCGTAAGCAGATTTTAATTCCTGTGGATATATTTGTATCAAGTTGATAATTTGTGATAAAATAGAAATATGACTAATAATAGTAAAAATTTGACTCCAGTTCCGTCTCTCTCTCTCTCTCTTACACAGAATAAATTCTGGGGAATTTTCTTGTCCCGTAGTTATGCCGCAGGCATATACTATCGGGATAGTTTTCAAACCAATTAGCTATGGCTAGCTAGTTGGTTTTTATTTTTTCCCCGAACTATTCGCCTTTGGCGGAAGTACGGGGCAAGCAAAAGGTCGATAGAATTAGAAATTAATGATTAATCAATAAAATAGATATGTATAAAACCATTACCAAAAAATTCATTGCGTCTTTCGGTGTTTTGGGGTTGGTAGGTACCTTGGTTGCCTATTCAGTGGCTTTTGCCGCTTCAACGGCGACAGTTACAGCAACGGTCACGGTGCAAAATATCTCGCTTTCCGTATCTGACGGCACGGTTGCCTATGGAACGCTTGCTTCAAATACCACCAAAAGCACTTGCGGCGACGAGCTCAACGATGCTCAAACCGTTACCAATGATGGCAATGTGGCAGAGACCTTTAATATTAAAGGTCAAAATTCTGCCAACTGGACTTTAGGGGCAACGGCAGGAAGCGACCAGTATGTACATAAGTTCCAAAATGGCGCTTGTGCAACTGCAGCAATTTTTAGTGGTACAGCCCTGACTACTTCCTACACAACATTGGCAAGCAATATTGCGGCAAGCGGAACAGTTACCTTGAATACGCAGATTAACACCCCAAATCCCTCCACCGTCTTCACCTCGCAGTCGGTTGATGTATTGCTTCAAGCTGTTGCCTTCTAATATCCTGTTAGATGTTTGATGTTAAATCGGTGATAGATATGGCTTTAGACATCTTTCTTCTAACAGGATAAGGTGGAGGTAAAATTTTATGATTTCCAAATTTTATTATGAATGTTAAATCTGCGACAAGAATTTTAATTATTTCCTCCGCTTTGGCCTTGGTTTTGCCAATAGCTGTCTTTGCCAGAATCGGAGTTGGAGTTGGCATGGGGAAAATCCATATAAACAAAGAGCTTAGAGCTGGCGGGATTTATGATTTGCCGGAAGTTCCGGTATTAAATACCGGCGATGAGCCGGCGGATTATCAATTTTCGGTTCAGTACCACGAAGGGCAAGAGACGAATCCTGCTATGGGCTTAAAACCAGTAGAGGGATGGTTTAATTTCACTCCTGATTCGTTCCGTTTAGAGCCGGGCAAAGTTCAGACTGTAAAAGTTATGCTTACTCTTCCTGCAAAAATTAAGCCAGGAGTTTATTTTGCTTATTTGGAGGCTCGTCCTGTGCAGAAATCAGTTGTCGGCCAAACTTCAATCGGTACCGCCGCCGCAACTCAACTTTGGTTTACGGTCGCTTCAGCTAACTTTCTTCAGGGAATCTATTATCGTTTCATCAGTTTATATAATCGTTATCATCCATGGGATACCATTATTTTGGCAGTGATTTTTGTCTTGGTATTGCTCTGGTATATCTCCAAAAAGTTTAAATTTCAAATAGCGAGAAAGTAGAAAATTAAAAAAAGTAGAAAATTAAAAGATGAATCTGGTAGTGAAAACTTGATTGCGATGCGGATAAATTTTTCTACTAAACGGTATATGCTTTGGAAGTTGATTCATTATGAAGCGTATGCTAAAAGAATATTTTCATGATGTTAAAAACAATCAAGTTTTTACTACCTGATGAATGAAAAGAAATCAATCAATTATTTTTTATTCATCCTCGTTTTTGGAGGCGCATTTTTTACTTTTCATAAATTTAGTTTTGCCGCTTCGGATGCTACGGTAAATGCAACAATAAAAATATCTGTTTGCGGTAATAATATTAAAGAAGGTGGCGAGCAGTGCGACGGCTCGGATTTGAGCGGTGCAAGCTGCACCACCCAAGGTTATACCGGCGGCACATTGAGCTGCAGCGCAAGCTGCACTTTTAATACTTCTGCCTGCACCTCCGGTGGAGGCGGCGGTGGTGGTGGAGGATATGTTCCACCGGCTCCTGTTACTAGTGTAATTTTTAACGGCCGGGCGTATCCCAAAAGTATGATAACGATTTTGAAAGACGCGCAGATTGCGGCAACCACGGTTGCCGACGCTAATGCCAATTTTTCGCTTACTTTAAGCGGGCTTTCCGGCGGCAATTATATTTTTAGTGTTTACTCGGAAGACAGCAAAGGTATTCGCTCGACACTTTTGACTTTTCCGTTAAGTGTAACATCCGGCGCTACTACCAATGTTGGCGGTATTTTTATTGCGCCAACTATTGCGGTGGATAAGGAGGAAGTGAAGCGGGGAGACAATATCGCTATTTTCGGCCAAAGCGTGCCCAACAGCGAAATTACCATTTTGGTAAATTCCGAAGAAGAATTTTTTAATAAAGTTAAGTCCGACCAGAGCGGGGCTTATTTATATAACTTTGACACCGCGCCGCTTGATATAGGACAGCATTTTATAAAATCAAAAGCAGCCTTAAACGGTGAAATCAGCTCTTTTAGCAAAACCGTGAGTTTTTCGGTCGGCACAAAAAATATACTTGCCCAGCCATCCGCGAAATGTCCAGCAAGAGCCGATCTGAACGGTGACTGCCGCGTGAATTTAGTTGATTTCTCCATCGCCGCCTACTGGTATAAAAGGGCAATTAGCGCGGAGTTTAAGCTGGAAGAAGTGGAGCGACTTAACGGCGACGGCAAAGTTGATCTAATTGATTTTTCAATAATGGCATTCTATTGGACAGGATAGTGAAATTAAGAATTTAGAAAATAGAATTTAGAAAGTAGAATAAAATTATGGGAATAAATTCATTTAAAGATTTAATAGTGTGGCAAAAAGCACAAGATTTAGCTATGGGAGTTTATAAATTAACCGAGTATTTTTCCAAATCAGAACCATATGGGCTCACTAATCAGGTTCGACGGGCGGTTGTTTCTATTTCTTCGAATATTGCAGAAAGTTATCACCGATTTCACAAAAAAGAGAAAAACCAATTCTTATTAATTACTTTTAGTTCTGGTTCAGAACTGGAAAGCTAGATAGAGATTGCTAAGGTATTATTTCCTAATTTAGATTATAGTAATACTGAACAATTACTTAAAGAAGTTATGCGGATTTTAAATAATTTTCTTACAAAATAATGAAAAATTCTAAATTCTATTTTCTACTTTTTAGATTCTGTGTAATAGTTTTATTTTCTTTTTTCTTTTTTCTATTTTCTAAATCGATTTTTGCTGCCCAGGTTTATTTTGAGCAAAAAACTATAGAAATTGGTATTAATTCCATTTTTGAAGTTAAATTGATGCTTGATACTGAAAATCAAGAAGTTAATGCAATAGAAGGAAAAATAAAATTTTCAGATAATCTATTAGAGTTAGTTAAAATAAATGATAGTAATTCTATTATTAATTTTTGGGTGGAACGCCCCCAAGCTATAACAAACGGTGAAATTAGTTTTGCTGGTATAACCCCAGGTGGTTTTAGTGGAGAGAAAAATTTTATTTTAGGCATAACTTTTAAAGCTAAGCAAGAGGGTTACAGTAAGATAGAATCAAGTGCTCTTAAAATTTTGTTAAATGATGGTCAAGGAACAGAAGTAAATACATCAAGTTTACCTTTAGTAATATCAGTTTCAGCAATAGCCCCTTTGGTAACAGAGGAAATTATTAAAGACATAAAACCTCCAGAATTATTTCAACCACAAATTAGTCAAAATTCCACTTTGTTTGATGGCCAGTGGTTTTTGGTATTTAGCACTCAAGATAAAGAATCGGGTATTGACCATTATGAAGTGCAGGAAACCCGATATGATAAAATAAACGAGCAAGCTTGGCAGCGAGCCTCCAGCCCTTATCAACTATTAGACCAGACTGGTCGTAGTTATATTTTTGTTAAAGCAATAGACAGAGTTGGCAACGTGAGGGTAGTTAAGCTGGAGCCTTTTAGACCAATCCTCTGGTATGAAAAATATTTAATTTGGTTTATAATAATAGCATTGTTGATAAGTTATGGAGGGGTTAAATTATGGAGGAAAAACAGACAAATTGTCTGACACTTATTAAATTGAGGTCATTACTTAAGTTAAATTTTATTCGATCATTAACCATCTTGGTGGTAGGTTTGTTATTTTTTATTATTTTACCTATAACTTGTCAGGCTGCTAGTTTATATTTATCACCAACTTCAGGCAGTCAAACCATTGGTTCTAATTTTTCAGTAAGTGTTTATGTTTCAAGTTCCGATAATTCAATGAATGCGGCCTCAGGGGAGGTGGTTTTTCCTGCGGATAAGTTAGAAGTTATTAGTGTTAGCAAAAGTGGTTCTATTATTTCTTTATGGGTGCAGGAACCATCTTTTAGTAATAGCGAAGGCAAAGTTCGTTTTGAGGGTATTGTTTTAAATCCCGGATACACCGGTGCAAGTGGTAAGTTAATTAGTATTAATTTTAAAACCAAAGCCGCAGGCACAGCTAGCCTTAGTTTTGTTTCCGGTTCGGTGTTAGCCAACGACGGTAAAGGTACTAATATTTTAACTAGTTTGGGTAGTGCCCAATTTTCTTTAGTTCCGTTTTCTACAGGACCGCAAGCCGAGGAAGCATCCTCTCCAGTGACAGCTACAGGTGTGCCAGGGGCTCCTAAAGTTACTTCTTCTACTCATCCTGACCCTAATAAATGGTATGCCAATAATAATCCTACTTTTGAATGGACTTTACCTGAAGGAGTTAATGGCGTGAATGTTTTAGCAGATAGAAATCCTACTACTGACCCTGGCACTAAATCTGATGGCTTGCGTAATTCTTGGACTTATAAAAATGTGGAAGAGGGAGTATGGTATTTTCACATTCGTTTACATAATGCTAAAGGTTGGGGAGCGGTTACCCATTTCCGTTTTCAAATAGATATTACACCCCCAGAACCATTTACTATTAAATTTATTGATGAACCCAAAACCACTAATCCCACTCCAACTGTGATTTTTGATACCACTGATAGTGTTTCGGGGATTGATTATTATAGAGTTAAAGTTGGTGATAAAAATTTTGTTAATATTGATTCCGAGCAATTATTAGCTAGTAATCCATATACTTTATCACCACAAGCACCTGGTAAACATAATTTGTTAGTGCAGGCTTTTGACCAAGCAGGTAATTATGTTACCGATTCGCAAGAATTTGAAATTATACCTTTAGACCAACCACAACTTAGGCAAACTCCCCAAGAATTAGCTCCTAATGAGATATTAATCATCAAAGGCAAAACCTACAGCGATTCTATTGTTCATTTGACACTTACTCCCGAAGGCGATAAGCCGCAAATACAAAAAGCTAAAAGCGATAGTCAGGGTAATTTTACTTTGGTTTGGCCTAAAAAATTATCAGCTGGTACCTATCAGTATTCCCTTTATGTAGAAGATGCTCGTGGCGCCCAAAGTGAACCAACCAAACCCTTAACTTTATTAGTAAGAGAGAAACCCTTACTTAAAGCTGGGCAAATAGTAGTAAGTTATTTAACAGTAGTTATTACCATAATTTCTTTACTAATTACCTTATTATTGGTTGGTTGGTACAGCATAGTTAAATTTAGACGGCTACGTCGTCGATTGCAAAAAGAGGTAGGAGAGGCTGAACAGATACTTCATCAATCGTTACTTAGTCTTCAGGATAAAGTTAAAAGTCAATTGCGATTATTAGAACGAGCAAAATCTAAGCGCGAGCTTACAATTGAAGAACAAAAAATTATTAAGAATTTCAAACAAGATCTAGCAATAACTGAAAAAGCAGTCAGAAAGGAAATCAAAGATATTGAAAAAGAAGTAGATTAGCAATGGATTAATCTTTACAGTACTTCATTAGCTTATAAAATAGGTATATTTCTTAAAATATATTATAATTTAGTTACTAGTAAAAATAATAAATTTATTACAAAATTTATGCGACCAGCGCCAATTAAACTAAATGATGAGCAAAGAGTTAAAGCTTTGCTTGATTTAGGATTATTAGATACGGCGCCTGAACCAAGGTTTGATAATATTACCAAAGAGGCGGTTAAAATTTTTAATGTTCCTATTTCCACCATTTCTTTATTGGATAAAGACCGTGAGTGGTATAAGTCGTCAGTGGGATTAGAAAACAAAGAAGGCCCTAGGGATATTTCCTTTTGTGGCTACGCTATTTACGCCAAAATTATTTTTATTGTAGAAGATACTTTGAGCGATTGGCGTTTTAAAGATAATCCTACAGTTATTAATCCTCCACATATTCGTTTTTATGCCGGCGTAGCTTTGTATGATAAAACCGGTGGTTATCCTGTTGGTGTTTTATGTATCAAAGATACTAAACCAAGAAAATTTACAGCTAGCGATATAGATAAATTAGTCGAGCTAGCCAAAAAAACTGAAGCAGAGTTGCATAAAACTTAAAAAGATAAAAATTTTAATTATAAGCAAAAAATGCTAAGCTATATAAGATATGACTCAAATTGATAATTATAATCAAGTAAATTACCATCAGCCAAAAACAGCTGCTAATCCGCCAGTTAAGCCCAAAGTATCTGCTGGCGCGATTTTCTTTTCTGTTATTTTTACCTTAACCATGATGATTTTGCAGGTGCGCGGGCTTTATGATATTAATCGTTTTTTTAATCCCCATTATCAAGTTTGTCTTGAAGCTGGCTACAGTACAGAGGTTACTTGCCCTGATGCTGATTATGCCTTGCAACAAGTTTTGTGGTGGAGTTATTTAAGCGTTCCTTTATTTATTATATTTTTTATTTTAGCCTTAGTTTTACGCAAAAAATTTACCCATGGCTGGCAACGAGCTTTTTTTATAACTTTTATAATCTTAAGTTACTTTTTAGGTATAGAGATTTTAATTTATCTCACAGTTTACTTATTTCAGTACCATAAAGATATTGCCTGGTATTCTACTTTAGGGACTTTAGCTTTATTATCGGTAGTATTGATAATTTGGCTAGAGCGTCGGCAGGCGGTCAAACGTTTAACAAAAGGAGATAGTTATTAAAATTATGCCTAAATTCGAAACTAAAAAACGCTTAGCAGTATTTGATATCGATGGCACTATTTTCCGTTCATCTTTACAGCGTGAATTGTTAATGGCTTTGGTTCATTTTGGAGTTTTTCCGCCCATAGTTAAAAAAGAGTTAGAAAAAAATTATTTTGCCTGGGTGCATCGCGCTGGTTCTTATGAAGATTATATTAATAAAGTTGTTGAGTCATATCAACAGCGCATTAATGGTGTCTTGGTAAGCGATGTTAGACGGGTAGCAAATATTGTAATCGAACAGCAAAAATTTCGGGTTTATACTTATACCCGTGAGTTAATAAAAGAATTAAGAAAAGATTATCGTTTAGTGGCTATTTCTGGTTCTCCTATAGAAATTGTTAAAGAGTTTAACAAGATTTGGAAATTTGATGCTGTTTACGGTATGGTATTTGAAGTTAAAGATGAACATTATACTGGTACTATAAAATTTTTACCAATCAAAGATAAGAAGGTGGTTTTAGAACAATATGCCGCAGAAGAAAATTTATCATTAAAAAATTCTATTGGTGTTGGTGATACCGAGTCAGATGCTAGTTTTTTAGAGATAGTAACTAAACCAATTTGTTTTAATCCTAATCGGGCACTTTACGAAATAGCTAAAAAGAAAAAATGGGAAATAGTTGTTGAACGTAAAGATGTAATTTATCATTTATAAATATATGAAATCAATACCAGTTTTAGCTTTTGATGTTGCTACGAGTTTTGATAATATCAAATTGGTGACAGAATTTCAAAATCAAGTTAAATTAATAGTTAAAGACCCGTTAATTTGGAAATTATCTGGCGAGAAATATTTGGTGGTTTTTGATTATGGCTCGGTAGTCTTTTTTAACTTTAACGAGAGCGAGGCGAGATTATGGTTAAATAAATTAAAAGCTTTTGCTCAACGTACTAACCGTAAAGAGTTTACAGATAGTTTTACTTTATATATCGGCGGTAAGAAAAATACTCTTAATACTAATGAGTTAAGAGTAGAGCAGTTTTTATTAGATACGATTAAATTGGTAGCGATAGTCCTTTCTCGATCGGTAGGTTTGGAATATTACGAGGATTTAATTGATCGAAACCTAGAGAAATTAGAGGAATCCGTGGATAGTTTATCATATCAAGGTAAATTTATTAGCAGCCGCCGTCAGTTAATTAAACAAGTCGGCTTAGCCCATGCTATTCAGCACGAGTTAGCTTACAATTTGGCTTTACTTGATGACCCTGATGTGGTGTGGGAAAGGGGAGAGGAAATGGAAAAATTATATAAAGTGCTAAGTGACCAATATAAAATTAATAATCGTGTTCAAGTAATAGAAAGAAAGTTGTCTTTAATTACCAAATCCAGTCAATTTATTTTGGAACGCTTACAGGATAGAACAGCTAATTTACTAGAAACAGCCATCATCTTTTTGTTTGTAGTTGATATTATATTTATTTTGATAGAATTATTTGGTCGATAAATTATGGAGACAGAGATAGAAGCCAAGTTTCTGGGTGTTAATTCTAATCAATTGCGCTAACAGTTAAAAAAATTAGGTTAGGAAGTATGGATATTTTTTCTCACGGTTTGTGGACAGGAGTAATTTATAGTCGTATCTCGTGGCCTGCTAGGATTTGGGCGATTTTATTTGGCGTATTACCAGACTTATCATCTTTTGGTATTTTATTTATTCAGTCTTTATTTATAGGTTGGCATTTTGGTCCACTACAGATTCATTCGATTCCTGGCTATATTGTTGTGTTATATAACATTAGTCATAGTTTAATTGTTTGGTTAATTATTTTTGGATTTGTCTGGTTGATTTATAAAAAACCTTGGTGGCCGGTGGCTGCCGCTTTAATTCATATTATTATTGATGTACCAACACATTCTGCTGATTTTTTTCCAACGCCTTTTCTTTGGCCTATATCCTCATATACTTTTAATGGATACTCGTGGGGACATCCGAATTTCTTGTTAGTTAATTATTGTTTGTTAGCCTTGGCATATATTATTTGGTATATAATTAACAAGCGTCGTTTATCTCAAAAATCGATTTAAAGTAAGATAGTATTGTCATTTTTAAATTCATATGATAATATAATTTTCGTTAGTGTTTTGGGTTAGTGACCCATTTTTTATAAACAGTATGGCTAATCATCAAGAAGAAAGAAATCAAGAAAAAGATTCGTCCTCACCTTTAGCTTTTTTAGGTTGGCTAGCTTGGCCGCTGGTTTGGCTAGCTAAATTTTTATTTACCAATTACACTCCTCGAAAAAAAGTTTGGTTGGTATTTATTGCTATTATTATTTTGACCATCTTAGGTGGTTTGGTGATATTACCAAAATCACCTACTTGGGTTCCTGCAGCTAACTTTTGGAGTCAATTTAAAGTTCATTTGGGTTTAGATTTACAAGGTGGCAGTCATCTAGAGTATCAAGCTGATGTTTCAGAAGTGATACCTGGCGAAGAAGTTTCAGCCTTGCAGGGTGTTAAAGATGTAATAGAAAGACGTATTAACCCCAACGGTGTAGCAGAAACTGTTGTGCAAACCAGTAAAGTTGGTGATTCATGGCGAGTAATAGTGGAGTTGCCAGGGGAGCAGGATGTTGCTCAAGCTATTAAATTAATTGGCGAAACTCCCATTTTGGAATTTAGAGAGCAGGGCGATGTGGCAGTAGATTCTCCAGAAAAGGCAGCGGCTAAAGCTAAAGCAGAAGATATTTTAAAGCAAGCAAGAAAAAGAGGAGCTGATTTTGCTGCTTTAGCTAAACAATATTCTGAAGATCCGGGGTCTCGCGACAAAGCTGGGGATTTAGATTGGTTTAGGGAGGGTGTGATGGTTCCTGCCTTTGAAGAAGCGGTGAAAAAATTATCAGTCAATCAAATTACTAAGAATTTAGTAGAAACAGATTTTGGTTATCATATCATTAAAAAAACAGGTGAACGCTATGTAACAGAAAACGGCAAGAAGATTTTAGAAATGCGCGCTAGTCATATTTTAATTAGTATACCCGCTAATCCTTATGGTAACTGGGTTTACACCGGCCTTTCTGGAAAGCAATTAAAGCGCGCTCAAGTAGAATTTGATGCTAATACCGGAGTGCCGCAAGTCGGTTTATCTTTTAATGAAGAAGGCAAAAAATTATTTGGTGAAATAACAGGTCGCAATGTTGGAAAACCAGTAGCTATCTTCTTGGACGGAGCGTTGATTAGCCAGCCAACAGTACAGCAAGCAATTACTGGTGGTCAGGCTGTGATTACCGGCGATTTTTCTTTAACGGAAGCAAAACAATTAGCTCAACGTTTAAATGCTGGTGCCTTACCAGTGCCAGTTAAATTAGTTGGTCAACAGAATGTGGATGCCACCTTAGGTAAAGTATCTTTAGATAAAAGTTTATTAGCTGGATTAGTCGGCTTGGCAGCAGTAGTTTTATTTATGTTAATTTTTTATCGTTTACCTGGATTACTATCAGTCATAGCTTTAGGTATTTATAGTACTTTAACTTTTGCTATTTTTAAAGCTTGGCCAGTTACTTTAAGTATCGGTGGTATAGCTGGATTTGTATTATCTATTGGTATGGCTGTAGATGCTAATATTTTGATTTTTGAACGTTTAAAAGAGGAATTACGTTGGGGTAAACCTTTATCACAGGCTATTGAGGAGGGTTTTAAAAGAGCTTGGACATCTATTAGGGATTCTAATATTTCAAGTTTAATTACTTCAATAATTTTAATTTTCTTGGGTTCCACTTTAGTTAAAGGTTTTGCTATCACTTTAGCTATTGGTATTTTAATTAGTATGTTTTCAGCGATTACGGTTACTAGAACTTTCTTGCGTTTACTTTCTGGCGAATGGTTTAGCCGCAAATTATTTTTATATGGTGTTAAGTTGAAAGCTACTGATAATGAGAATAAGAAACTTTAAAGTTATGTTGAATATTATTCAAAAAAGGACATATACTTATATTTTTTCGGCGATAATAATAGTTATTGCTATTCTTAGTTTAGTGTTTTGGGGGTTAAAGTTGGGTATAGATTTTACTGGTGGTTCTTTATTACAAATTGATTTTACTAATCGCCCAACAGTAGAAGAATTACAGCAAACAGTGAATACGGCTGATTTGGGAAATATTATTATACAACCAACCGAACAGTCATCAGTACTCTTAAGATTAAGAGATATTAGTCAGGATGAATACCAAAAATTATTTGCTACTGTCAAAAATAAGTATGCCGACGCAACAGTTACTAGATTTGAATCTATTGGCCCAATTTTAGGTAGCGAGTTATCAAGGCGTGCGCTTTGGGCAATTGGTTTGGCTTGTTTGTTTATTATTTTATACATTGCCTTTGCTTTTCGTAAAGTATCCCGCCCGGTAGCCTCTTGGAAATATGGTTTAACCGCAGTCATCGCTTTGATACATGACGTTTTAATTACCGTTGGTTTATTTTCTATTTTGGGACACTTTTTTAGTGTAGAAATAGATAGTTTATTTGTTTCTGCTATCTTAACTGTTTTAGGTTTTTCAGTACATGATACTATAGTAGTTTATGATAGAGTTAGAGAGAATTTATTTCATGGCGCTGGTGGTAATTTTGAAGAAGTAGTTAATAAAAGCGTAAATAATACTTTAATTCGTTCTATTAATACATCATTAACAGTGGAATTGGTGTTATTAGCTTTATTTTTCTTAGGGGGAGCTAGTATCCATTACTTTGCTCTAGCTTTAATTATCGGCGTGGCGGTTGGTACCTATTCTTCTATATTTGTAGCCTCTGCTTTATTAGTAGATTGGCATAAATTAACTAGCAACAAGAGATAACTTGACTAGATTTTTTATATATTTTATACTCCTACTTATAAGGTAGGAGTATAAAATATATGTTTGGTTTATCTACTAAAGGTGATTATGGCTTAAGTTTCCTAGAATATTTAACTGTCAACCAAAATCGGCTGGTTAGCTTAAGCGAGGTAGCGGAGGCTAAGCACTTATCGCTTAAATATTTAGAAAGATTAGTCGGCAAGTTAAAAACAGCCAAATTAATTACCAGTAAAGAGGGTAGTGGCGGTGGTTATTGTTTAGCCAAACCAGCTAAGCAAATTAGGCTACTGCGGGTCTTAGAAATTTTGGAAGGGGAATTAGCGCCAACTATCTGTACCGGAGACTACAAAACCTGTCCGCGGCAGAAAAACTGTGCTATGAAAAAAGGCTGGTGGGGAGTACGCAATAAAATTTATCGTATTCTTTCACAATTAACATTAGCAGATTTATTTAAAAAATAATTATTAATTTATAAATATATGTTTAGTTTACCAAAATTGCCATATTCTTATGATGCCTTAGAACCTTATTTAGATGCTAAAACTATGGAATTACATCACTCCAAGCATCATGCTACTTATGTAGCTAAACTTAATGAAGCGTTAGAGAAATCACCGGAGCTGCAAAATAAATCCATAGAAGAATTACTAGCTAATTTAAATGCAGTGCCGGAAAACATTAGAACAGCAATAAAAAATCACGGCGGCGGACATTATAATCATTCGTTTTTTTGGACAATAATGAAACCAAATGGGGAAGGTGAACCAACAGGAGAATTGGCTAAAAGTATAGTGCGTGACTTTGGCGATTTTAATAAATTTCGGGAAAATTTTACCAAAACGGCAGTTGGTTTATTTGGCAGCGGCTGGACATGGTTGGTAGTTAATACAGCTAACAAACTTTCTATTATCACTACACCAAATCAGGATAGTCCTCTTAGTGTTGGTTTAAGACCATTACTCAATCTTGATATATGGGAGCATGCTTATTATTTAAAATACCAAAACAGACGGGCAGAATACGTAGAAGCTTGGTGGCAGGTAATTAATTGGCCAGCTGTGGAGAAAAAATTTTTGAATAAATAAAATGGATTATTTACTAAAAATTAAAAATCTTCAAGTTGGTGTTGATCATGCTGCTATTATTGATATTGCAGATTTAGTTATTAAACGCGGTGAAATTCATGCTCTAATGGGGCCTAATGCTTCTGGCAAGTCAACTTTAGCCCAAGTTATAGCCGGTCATCCTTCATATATCATAAAGCGAGGAGATATTTATTTTTTAGGTAAAAAAATAAATAATTGGACTCCCGAAGCTAGAGCTAAAGCTGGCATTTTTTTAGCTTGGCAATATCCCCAAAGCATTCCTGGCTTAGCTGTACGAGATTTTTTACGCACCATTTACAATAATTTGTTAACTAGCCGGGAGAAAAATATTCTAAGTTTAGTTGAATTTGATAAGTTATTAGTTAAACACGCCGCTAAGCTGGATTTGCCTGATAAATTATTTAGTCGTTCAGTTAACGAAGGTTTTTCTGGTGGTGAAAAAAAGAAATTAGAGATATTGCAAATGTTATTACTTAAACCGAAACTCGCTATTATTGACGAGATTGATTCAGGATTAGATATTGACGCTTTAAAAAATATTGCCAAGGTTATACGTCAACAAAAAAATATGGGTATTTTGTTGATTACACATTATCAGAGAATTTTAAAATATTTGAAACCGGTTAAAGTGTATGTAGCTATTAAAGGTAGAATTATTAAAGAAGGGAAAAGAAACCTGGTGGGTCAGATTGAAAAATCTGGTTATAAGTCTTTAAATTAAATCAATGAGTCGTCAGGAATTTAACAAAACAAAATATGCCCATAATTTCTATGATGATTTCAAGCCAGTTTATTCTGTTCCTCGTGGTTTATCAGCTAAAGTGGTTGATACTATATCAAGTATTAAAACCGAACCAACTTGGCTTAAGAAAATTCGCCAGCAGGCTTTAAAGATATTTCAACAAAAGAAAATGCCGTCTTGGGGTGGTGACTTAAGTGGTTTAAATTTTGATAATATTCAGTACTATATTAAACCAACTGAACGCCAAGCTAGTAACTGGCAGCAAGTCCCTTTAGTTATAAAAAAAGCTTTTACTAAATTAGGTGTACCACAAGCAGAAGCAAATTTTTTAGCTGGTTTAGGCGCGCAATATGAATCGGAAGTAGTTTATAGCAATCTTAAAGAAGAATGGCAAAGACAAGGAGTTTTGTTTTGCGATTTATCTTCGGCGATTAAACTATATCCTGAGCTAGTTAAAAAATATTTAGGCAGCTTAGTGCCAATAGCCGACAATAAATTCTCAGCTTTAAATAGCGCTGTATGGAGTGGTGGTATTTTTGTTTATGTCCCTCAAAATGTAAAAGTTACTATACCACTGCAAGCTTATTTTCGTTTGAATGCTAAAAATATGGGACAATTTGAAAGGACTTTGATTATAGCCGAAAAAGGCAGTCAAGTTTCTTATGTAGAAGGTTGTACAGCGCCCAAATATGCTGTGGATTCTTTACATGCAGCGGTAGTAGAAATTTTTGCTAAACCCTATTCTAGAATCCGTTATACTACAATCCAAAATTGGTCTAATAATGTTTATAATTTAGTAACTAAACGTGCGCTGGCAGAAGAAGGTGCGGTAGTTGAATGGATTGATGGAAATTTTGGTAGCAAGTTAACCATGAAATATCCCGCAATAATCTTAAAAGGTAAAGGAGCTAAAGGTGATATGTTGTCATTGGCTGTAGCAAGTAAAGGTCAGCACCAAGACGCCGGTGCTAAAATGATTCATTTAGCTCACGATACTAGTTCGCGTATTATTTCTAAATCAGTGAGTGTTTTAGGTGGACGTGTAAGCTTTCGTGGTTTAGTTAAAGTTGCCAAGGGGGCTAAAAATACAAAAACCAAATCGCAATGCGATGCATTGTTGTTAGATGATAAGTCACGCGCTGACACTTATCCTACTTTGCAAGCAGATGAACCAACTGCACAAGTTGAGCATGAAGCCTCAGTTTT
Source organism: Candidatus Veblenbacteria bacterium (assembly GCA_037439965.1). Lineage (GTDB taxonomy): Bacteria > Patescibacteriota > Patescibacteriia > Veblenbacterales > UBA10138 > JBBIVB01. The sequence goes on from JBBIVB010000001.1 coordinate 18,062, forward strand.
TAAAATTCAACAAGACCAATTATTTTATTTGCAATCGCGAGGTTTATCAGAAGAGGAAGCTACTTCTATGATTGTTAATGGTTTTATTGAACCTATTGCCCGTGAATTGCCAATGGAATATGCTCTTGAATTAAATAGGTTGATAAAATTGGAGATGACTGGTTCAATTGGTTAATCGATTTATTTATAAAATAATGAATAAAAAGTTTTTAAAACTAGATACCATAAAAAACAATTTTGGTATGTATGTTAAAAAAGGTGATAGTATAAATTGTATTATTTATGGTGCTACGAAAAGTAATGAGTTGCAAGGAAAAATAGTTTTACAAAAAAATTCTAAACTTAATTTTTATTTATTATTGTGGCAGTGCCAAAATTTGAATATTAAAACAGATTTTTTATTGTTAGGGCAAAACACCAAAGCCGAAATTAATATTTTATCTTTAGGGAGTAACCAAGATAAGCATCATTTTGATTTATATCTTAATCATCAAGATAAAAATACTTATAGCCGATTGAATTTTAGACGGATACTTTGGCAACAAGCCGATAGCTATAGCCAGGAAATTTTAAAAATAGATAAAGGTGCTAGCGGCTCCGATGCTTATTTGTCAGACAAAACTGTTTTAATAGGAAACAATAGTAAAGTTATTAGCAAACCAATCTTGGAAATTTTAAATGATAAAGTTAAAGCATCACATAGTGCCATAAGTGGCAGATTATCTGAGCAAGAAATTTTTTATTTAAAATCTCGAGGTCTTGACGAAAAGAGAGCAAAAAGTTTATTATTGGATAGTTTTATAGGGGAGATACTGCCAGCAGACAAAGGGATTGTTAATTTAATCAAACAACGTTTAAATTCCTATGCTAAACGTTGAAAAAATTAGAGCTGATTTCCCGTTTTTTCTGCAAAAGAAAAATGGTCAGTCTTGGGCTTTTTTAGATAATGCCGCTTCAACTCAAAAACTAGAAGCTGTACTTCATGTTATGGATAATTTATATCGTACGCATTTTGCTAATATTCATAGGGGTGTTTATGATATAGCCGAAGCAGCTACTCAAGATTTTGAGGAGACAAGAAACTTGGTGGCAAAATTTATTAATGCTTCCCAGCCAGAAGAAATTATCTTTACTAAAAACACTACCGAAGCATTAAATGCATTGGCATATACTTTAGGATTTAATTTAAAAGCAGGAGATGAAGTAGTTCTGTCAGAAATGGAACATCACGCTAATTTGGTTCCTTGGCAACAAGCTTGCCAACGCACGGGTGCGATTTTGAAATTTATTCCAGTAACCCCAGAGTTCCGCTTAAATTTAAATAATTTAGATAAAATAATTAGTTCCAAAACTAAAGTAGTTAGTGTAGTGGTAACTTCCAATGTTTTAGGTACTACTAATAAGGTAGAGCTAATTATTGCACAAGCTAGAAAAGTTGGTGCTCTAGTTATTTTAGATGGCGCTCAATCTGTACCTCATCAACCAACTGATGTACAAAAATTAGATTGTGACTTTTTGGCGTTTTCGGCACATAAAATATATGGGCCGACTGGTGTTGGCGTACTTTATGGTAAAAGAAAATTATTAGAAAATCTGTCACCATTTTTAACTGGCGGACATATGATTGATACAGTAGAATATCAAAATACTACTTGGGGACCTATCCCGGCTAAATTTGAAGCTGGTACGCCAGCTATTGCGGAAGTGGTTGGTTTTGGGGAAGTAATCAAATATTTTAACAAGATTGGTTGGCAAAATATTTTAGCCCACGAATTTGATCTAACAAACTATAGCTTGAAAAAATTGCAAGCTATTAAAGGTCTAAAATTATTTGGACCCAGAGATTCACAGCATCGCTGCCCTGTTTTTACATTTAGTATAGAAGGTTTACACGCTCATGATCTAGCAAGTATTTTAAATGATGAGGGGGTGGCAGTCAGAGCTGGTCATCATTGCACTCAACCATTACATAGAAAATTTGGTTTGATTGCTACCACCCGCGCTAGTTGCACTATTTATAATACCAAAGACGATATTAATAGATTAGTAGATGGTATTAAGAAAGCACAAAAAATACTAGGTTAAAATTAGAATTTAGAATATGGAAGGTAGAATTTAAAAATTCTAACTTCTAAATTCTAACTTCTAAAAAATGGATTTATATCAAGCAAATATTTTAGATCATTACAAGCATCCTCATTATCACGGAAAATTAGTCAGACCGTCAGCTGAAGGTTTGGCAGCTAATCTTTCTTGTGGTGATAGTTTACAAATAGCTATTAAAGTTAATAAAGATAAATTAGTTGATGCTGCTTTTCAAGGCGAGGGTTGTGTTTTGTCGCAAGCTACAGCTTCTATACTTTTGACAGAAGCAGTGGGAAAAGAGCTTAAAGAGATAGCTAGTTGGGATAAACAAAAGATTATTGATTTATTAAAAGTCCAAATAGGGCCTACTAGACTACAGTGTGCTTTGTTATCTTTAGATGCTTTGCAATCAGCAATTAAGAAGTTATAGGATCGTGTAGATTATCCAGTCATTGCGAGAGCGAAGATTGCGGAAATCTAGAAAAAAATATTCTTGATACCCGATCAAGCCGGGAATGACAGAATAAACAACATAACTATCTGAATAGACAATTATTGGTAGAGAATCTTTTTACTTAAAGTAGAAGTCACAATCCCCCAAACAAAAATTATAGCGTGAAAAACATCTTCCATCGGTTCTAAATGGAATAAATCGAGGAAATTAGGTAAGGTTAGACCTAATAATAATAAAACCATAGTTACGCCAGTAACAACTTCTACATAATAGCGTAAGTTGTGCTCATTGGTTTTGCTAAATCCTAGTTTAACACCCACTGAACCTAAAATTAAATAAACCAAACCCTGCCACAAATCCAGCTGCAGCAAAGGGAGTAGGTTAGGCACAAAAAAACAAGCCAAACCAGCGGTTAAAAACAATAGACCGATAATTTTAGTGAATATTTTTATCATGTTTACATAATACAATTTTTTATAATAGTTGGCGAGTGGTAGATGATTTATAAAGATGATATAATATAGTCATGAGTAAAGTTTGTGTTATCGGTGGCGCCACTTGGGATGTTTTATTAGCAACTAATGAGGCTAAATTAGTACCACTTAATTGCGGTACTAAAAAACAAGCCTTAGCTTTTTTGTATGGCGCTAAAATAGATGTAACCGGCAGTGAATATTCTTTTGGTGGCGGTGCAGCTAATGTAGCAGTAGGACTGTCACGTTTAGAGGTAGATTGCGATATTTATACTAGATTAGGCAATGATTGGCGAGCACGGGAAATAATTAATCATTTAAGGCAAGAAAAAGTGGATATTAATCAGATTACTTACGATGACAAATTATATTCTGCTGTTTCGTTAATAATTACTGCTGGCGGAGCCCATGAACATATAGCTTTGGTAGATAGAGGAGCTACGGTTAATTTATTTATTAAACCAGAGTTTGCTCATAAAAATTATGAGTGGTTTTATTTAACTTCCATAGCAAATCCTAAGTGGTATAAATTTTTACCAAGTTTTTTAAAGCGAGCTAAAGAGTTGGGTAAAAGAATATTTTGGAATCCCGGCAGTTTACAACTCAAACAAATTACTCGGCTTAAACCATTACTTAAATATTTGGAAGTATTGGATGTTAATTATGATGAAGCTATAGATATTTTGGGTAAAACTTTTAAATTCAATAAGATTAAAAATATTTTGTCTAGTTTACTTAAACTTGGTCCTAAAATAGTAATTATGACTGCAGGTAGGAAGGGTGTTTATGTTGCTAGCGAGAATAAATTTATTTATCAAAAATCTTTTGCGGTTCATCCTGTTAATACTATAGGTGCTGGAGATTCTTTTGGCTCTGGATTTTTAGCTGGTTTTATTAAATCAAATGGTAATTTAAAACAAGCTACGTTGTGGGGGATGGCTAATAGTAATTCAGTAATTATGCATTCAGGAGCGCAAAAAGGATTACTTAAACAAAGAGAATTAAAGAGTTTTATTAAAAGATATGTTTAAGCCAAAAATTAAACTAGAAGTATCCGCTCGTCATATTCACCTATCAACTGAGCATTTAAATAAACTCTTTGGTAAGGATTATCAATTACAGCCACAGCATAGAATCTCTCAACCAGGACAGTTTGCCGCTCGGGAAAAAGTAGTTATTATAGGACCAAAAGGAAGATTAGATGTTAGGATTATTGGACCAACCAGATCAGAAACGCAAATAGAATTATCTATAACTGATTGTTTAAAATTAGGTATTAAACCGGTTCTACGTCTATCAGGCGATTTAAAAAACACTCCTGGTTGTCTTATTTTAGGTCCTAAAGGCCGCATCAGCTTAAAACAAGGAGTTATAGTGGCTGAAAGACATTTGCATATTGCCCCTGAAGAAGCAAAACTGTTGAAATTAAAAGCTGGCGATATTATTTCTTTAGCCGTGACTGGTCCTAGGAGTTTAACCTTTCATCAAGTAGTTGTACGCTCGAGGGTTGGAGTAGATAAAATGTCTTTTATGTTAGATACTGATGAGGCTAACGCTGCGGGGGTAAAAGGTGGCGAAGTAGTAAAATTGGTGAAATGATTTAAATAATATGGTGCGTTACGATTATAAAACAATGGTGCGTTACGATTATAAAACAAAATATATTTTAGTTTTTAATACTGGTAGCTCGTCTTTAAAGTGGGCTTTGTTTACTAATCCTGATTTAGAAGAGATGGCGAGGGGTGCTATAGAATATATTGGCCAAACTAAATGTTTTAGTGAGGCGCGAATCTTAGGTAAATTAGTTTTAGGTAGAGATAAAATAAGTAATCATCGCCAAGGTGTAAGTTATGTTTTAAAGTTGATTGTTTGGCATCAAATTCCTTTGGTTAATATAACTTATGTTGCTCATCGAGTAGTTCATGGCGGACATTTATTTACCAAACCAATTAAATTATCAAGGGCAGTATTGTCAAAAATCAGCCAATTTAATTCTTTAGCCCCTTTACATAATCCGTCACAATTAGAAGTTGCAAGCTTATCACTTAAATTATTACCGCAAGCCCAGATTTGGGCTGTATTTGACACTGCTTGGTTCGTTGCTTTACCGGATTTTGTTAAATTATATCCTTTACCAATTAAACTACAATTAACTAAACATATTAGACGGTATGGGTTTCATGGTATTTCCCATCAGTTTGTTAGCGAGAAAGCAAGTAGTTTATTAAATAAAGATTTAGCCAAATTAAATCTTGTTACCTGTCATCTAGGTAACGGCGTTAGTATTACGGCTGTTAGGCAAGGTAAACCCGTGGATACTTCTATGGGGTTTACTCCTTTAGAGGGTTTAGTTATGGGAACACGTTCGGGAGATATTGATCCTGGTTTAATCTTTTATTTAATTAATAATTTAAAATTAAAGCCACAAGAAGTAAAAGAATTATTAGACAGAGAAGCGGGTATTAAAGGGGTAGCTGGAGTTCAAGATATGAGAGAGGTTTTATCCCGGGCCGGTTATGAGGTTTTGGGTTATAAACCTAAAATTAATATTTCTGTGCAAGATAAACAACTAGCTAGATTAGCTCTCAAGATGTTTATTTATCGCATACAAAAGTATATTGGCGCTTATGCTTCAATTTTAGGTAAGGTAGATGCCATAGTTTTTACTGGTGCTATTGGCGAACGCAATGAAACTATTAGAAATCTAATTATGCGTGGCTTGCGGCCTTGGCAACAGGTTCCTGTTATGGTAATTCCAACTAACGAAGAATTGGCAATTGCTAGGGAAATAGTTAAGCAGAAATGAAATTATTATTTACTTTACTGTTTATGTCACAAAAATCTCTTAAATTAGAAATCTTACAAAAAGTATCAGAACTTGCTACTGCTGGTTTTGGTTTGGTGGCGGCGTTAGCTTGGAATGACGCTATTCAATCTTTGTTTAAAGAAATATTTGGTACTCAATCAAGTGTCTGGGCAAAATTTGTCTACGCTTTAATAGTTACTGGTTTAGTGGTGCTAATAACTATACGTTTAGGCAATTTGTTAAATAAAATTAAAAATTATAATGAGAGTGGAAATGAAAGTTAAAATAAATAATTTCAATTGGAAAATTGGCGGCGCAGCTGGTTATGGAATTTTATCAGCTGGCGAAATTTTTGCTTATTCTTGTTTGCGTGCTGGTTTAGAAACTTTTGCTTATTTAGAATATCCTTCGTTAATCAAAGGTGGTCATAATACTTATCAAGTATGGGTTAGAGAAGATAATGTGCAATCACATTCATCACAGATTGATTTATTGGTGGCTTTAGATCAAAAAACTATTCAGGATAATTTTTCAGAAATAATCCCTGGCGGAGGATTGATTTATGATTTAGATGATAGATTTTTAGAGAATTTTTCTTGCCCCAAAAAAGATATAAATTGTTTTGGTATTCCTTTGCAATCTTTAGCTGAAAAAGCCGAAGGACAAAAAATTATGAGTAATGTGGTTGCTACTGCTGCCTCGTTGGCTTTGGTTAAAATGCCTTTTGATATTATGGTGGAATTTATCAAAAGAGCTTTAGTTAAAAAAGGGCCTATTGTGGTAGAGCAGAATATAAAAGCTGCTCATGCTGGTTATAACTATACCAAAGAGAAATTTGTTAATAAATTTGATTACGAATTAAAGCCTCGCTCCATTAAAGAAAAAAGAATGCTAATTAATGGCAATGAAGCTATTGCTTTAGGGGCTTTGAAAGCTGGTATGAAATTTTATGCCGCTTATCCAATGACACCAGCTACTTCCATCTTGCATTATTTAGCAAATCAGGAAAAAAATTACAATTTAGTAGTTAAACAAACTGAAGATGAAATAGCTGCTATTAATATGGTTATTGGCGCTGGTTATGCAGGTGTGAGAAGTATGACAGCTACTTCCGGTGGCGGATTTGCTTTAATGGCTGAAGGTTTAGGTTTAGCAGGAATGACCGAAACGCCTTGTGTCATAGCGGTGGTACAACGCCCTGGACCTGCTACCGGGCTTCCTACCTGGACAGAGCAGGGAGATTTAAGATTTGTGATACATGCTGGGCAAGGTGATTTTCCACGTGTAGTATTAGCGCCGGGCGATCCAGAAGAATGTTTTTATATAACCTTTGAAGCTTTTAATATTGCAGAACTTTATCAATTGCCGGTTATTATTTTAACTGACAAATATTTAGCTGAAGCTAGACAAACATTACCGTTTTTTAGCCAAAAGAATTTGAAAATTGACAGGGGAGTATATGGCAAAATTTTAGATAATCTATCAGAGGGACGCTTACCTAGGTATTTTGATGCTAATAACGGAGTTAGTCCTCGATTTAACCCGGGAATTCCAGGAGGGGTTTTTTTAGCTAATAGTGATGAGCACGAGGTTACTGGTTTAGCTGACGAATCAACAGCTATACGGCAAGCTATGATGAATAAACGGATGCGTAAATTACAATCTCTTAAAAAAGATATTAAAGAGCCGATAATTGTTTATGGCTCCAAGAAAGCAGACATTACTTTAGTTGGTTGGGGTTCTACCAAAGGGCCGATTTTAGAAGCCATAAAAGTATTAGCAACTAAAAAGCTAAGTGTAAACTTTGTACAAATTAAATTACTAGAACCGTTTCCAGTTAAAGATGTAGACAACGCTTTACGGCAAGCCAAACACCGTATTTTAATAGAAAATAATTTTTCTGGACAACTCGGGGGATTGATTCGCGAAAAAACTGGTATTGATATAACTGATAGGTTATTAAAATATGACGGCCGACCTATTAATCCAGAAGAAATAATTGAACATTTAAATACTTTTTAGCTCTTATTATTTTAATTTTGATTATTAGATTAAAATATGTCCCAAGTTAAAGATTTTGAAACTAAACAATTTCCAACTTGGTGTCCGGGGTGTGGCAATTTTGGCATTTGGACAGCAATTAAAAATGCTTTGGTAGAACAAAAGTTACAGCCGCATGAAGTGGTAATCGTTTTTGGTATTGGTTGTTCTGGTAACGACGCTTCGTTTTTGAATGTTAATGGTTTTCATGGGCTGCATGGTAGAACTATTCCAGCGGCTACGGGTATTAAATTAGCTAATCATAAATTAAAAGTTTTGGCTTTGGGTGGCGATGGTGATGGTTATGGCATTGGTTTGGGGCATTTTATTCATGCTATGCGCCGTAATTTGGATATCACTTATATTGTACATAATAATCAGATCTATAGCTTAACTAAGGGCCAAGCCTCACCAACCTCAGAAAGGGGCTTTATAAGTAAATCTACGCCTCTAGGCGCTATTGAAATACCTATTAATCCTTTGTCTTTAGCAATGGATGTTGGCGCTACCTATGTGGCTCGTGGTTTTACTGGAAATGTAAAACAATTAACCAATCTTATAATTGGCGGCATGCAACACAAAGGTTTTGCTTTGATTGACGTGTTACAGCCGTGTGTAACTTATAATCATTACAATACTTTTCATTGGTATGCTGAGAGGGTGTATGATTTAGCACAAGAAAAGCATAATGTGATTGATAAACAACAAGCTTGGTTGAAAGCTAATGAATGGCCTAAAGATCTGTTAATAGATGAATCACGGCAAGATAGAATTCCTACTGGATTATTTTATCAGGTACAGAAGGAAGTTTATCGTGATGAAGTGCCGGCTTTAATAGATCAGCCATTAGTTGATTATCCCTTAGATAATATTGATATAGAATCTTGTTTACAGAAGTTAACTTAATTTATGATGCGTTGCGCTGAATTTATTTCAGCATCTAGATTTTTAAGAAAAAGACCAGAAAATTATAATTTTTTAATTCTGGTCTTTTTTAATTATGTTGATATAAATTGCGCGACCGAATAGCCAGCCACTAAAAGAAATAATCCGCTTTAAAATTATTTTTTAAAGCTATAAAGGCAAAAACAATAAAACTGATATAAAAAAACATCAAGCCAGTTAGAATGTTATTTTTTTCTCCGTTTTTGTAAATAAGTTTATTTTAACGATTATTGAATCTTATCATTATTGTGGTATGAGTCAAATTACGATAAAATTAAATTAAGATGGAAAAAGTTTGGCGCCTTAAACAACCAATTGACCAAAAAATACAAACACAATTTCCCCAAATTGAACCGATTTTGTTGCAACTATTATGGAATAGGGGTTTAATTACTCAACAGCAGATTGATGAATTTTTAAATCCAGATTGGAGCGAGGATGTACACGATCCCTATTTATTTAAAGATATGCAGCGAGCTTGTGATTTAGTGTATAAAGCAATAGAACAAGGTAAAAAGATAGCGGTTTATGGTGATTATGATGCTGACGGTGTTTGTGGCTCTGTTATTTTAGTAGAAACGCTCAAATTATTAATGGCTGAGCTGGAAATTTATATACCACATAGAGAACGCGAAGGCTATGGTTTAAACCAAGCGGCTATTAGATATTTAGCAGATAAAAAAGTAAGTTTAATTATTACTTGTGATTGTGGCGTAGCTAATGTGGAAGAGATAAATTTAGTTAATAGCTTAGGTTTACAGATTATTATTACTGATCATCACCAAACAAAAGAAGAACTACCTAAAGCTGCTGCTATTATTCATACGGGGTTGAGGGGTGAAAAGTATCCCTGTAAGAATTTATCAGGTGGTGCTACCGCTTTTAAATTAGTACAAGGTTTATTAAGACATCCTACCTGTCATTTATCTAATAGAGAAAAAGAAATTCATGAAAAATGGTTGTTAGATTTAGTGGCTATTTCTTTAGTAGCTGATATGGTGCCTTTATTAGGAGAGGCTAGAACTCTAGTTAAATATGGCTTAGTGGTGCTAGGGAAAACTAGAAGATTGGGTTTAAAAAAATTATTAACTATCACCAATATAGAACCAAGCACTATTAATACTAATACTCTTGCTTGGCAGATTGTACCTCGGATTAATGCCGCAGGCAGAATGGATCATGCTAATGCAAGTTACGAACTTTTAATTACTAATGATGAGGTGAGAGCAGAAGAATTAGCTAGAGCTTTAAATATTACTAATTTAGAAAGACAAAAAATCACCGATGCTATGGTAGATGAAGCTATAAAACAAATTAGTGTAAAGCCTAAAGATAAAATAATTACCGCTTTTAAACCCGAATGGCAGCTGGGATTAGTTGGTTTAGTCGCTGGTAAATTAGTTCAAATTTATAATCGTCCGGCATTAGTGATGTGTTCAGATGGTAAAAGTATAGTAGGTTCGGGTCGAAGTATTCCGGATTTTAATTTAATAGATTTATTTCAAGATACTGCTTCTTTATTAGAAAAATATGGTGGGCATAAACAAGCTGCTGGTTTTAGATTAACATCAAATAATTACGAAGATTTTATAACCAAATGCCACAAGGTAGCTAGAAGTAAAATTACTGATGAAGCTTTAATACCCATATTAGAAATTGATGCTGAATTAGCGTTAGGGCAAGTAAGTTGGCCATTATATGAGCAAGTAGTAAAGTTGGAACCATATGGTCAAAATAATCCTATACCGCTATTTATTATTAAAAATTTAACCGTGGTCAGTTTGGATAAAGTCGGTAATACCCAGCGGCACTGGCGATTGATGCTAAAAGATGAGGAAACAGAAAAAAAATTTATTGCTTTTGGCGCAGAAGCCTGGCAGAAAAATTTAGACATAAGTGATAAAATAGATGTAGTCTGTGAGGTGGGGATTAATCAATGGAACGGGAACAGAGAACTGCAATTAAAAATTATTGATTTTAAACTTTATGACAAAAAAAATAATCTTACGAGCTGATGGTGGAGCGCGGGGTAATCCTGGACCAGCAGCTATTGGTGTAGTTTTAGAAGACGAAACAGGAAAGATAATCCGCGAGTTTGGTAAATATATTGGCGAAACTACTAATAATCAAGCTGAATATCAAGCTTTATTTTTCGGTTTAGAAGAAGCTAAAAAGTTAGGAGCCGATGAAGTTAAATGCTATTTAGATAGCGAATTAGTTGTTAAACAATTAAACCGCGAATATAAAATTAAGGATGCTGATTTAGGTAAGTGGTTTATTAAAATTTGGAACATCAGCCAGAAATTTAGCAAAGTTATTTATATACATGTTTTGCGCGGGCAAAACAAAAGAGCTGATTGGTTATTAAATCAAGCTTTGGATAAACATGAGTAAATAAAAAAGTCGTCATTTTTTTAAATGACGACTTATGAGATAGAAGCGGTTAGTTAAAATCTTGAGGGGAATCGTTTTATACCGTCTTTAATCATACCTTTAGCGGAATATCACCGGTAGGAATAACCTGAAAAACCACAGTATGATAATTATCAATTTTAGGTCCGATGCGAAAAATTCCTTTAGGGAGTCCAATCTATTCTTTAGCCTGTCCTTGGTGTAAATTTATGCTGTTATTTATATTATTATCTGTGGATAGTTTGACATTTAAATTATAAACCAAGGCCACCCCCACTAACACACCAATTACTAATTCTAATTTGTCAAGGTTCTATGCTATAAGATTATAAAAAGTCACCCAAAGTAATTAATTTGGGTGACTAATTAATTTTGATAAATTTTACTACCTATCTTTTATAGAGAAGATAATTCCGCGATGGCCATCATTTGTAAAATTAAAAGTGATTTTTTGATCTACTAATTCAGGCCTGTCCGCTGCCCCAGATTCATCAATAATCTTTTGCACCGTTTTATTAGCGACGGTTTCTTTTTTATCTAGTGGTATTAGTATACCTTGAATTAAATCGTTTATTGGGGCGGTAAGCAACTCTTCTACAATCATTTGTTTAGTAGTATTTTTTATCATATTTAATCTCCAATGTTTATTATTTGTATTTAGTTATTTATTTTAAATATAGTAGGGTAAAAATATCTTACATTTTTTTAATAATTAGTCAAGTTAATATCTATTATCTTTTAACCATATTGACAAAAATGCTAAGTTTTATATAATTATTTTGCTAAATAAACATAGGTGATTGCCCCCATCTAATTTTGCTCTAATATTATTACGTTTATATCTTAAAGAACGAAAAAACAATAAGATATTTATGGATACCAGCGATTTAAAACGGAGAGATTAACAGAGCATAATAAAAAGAAATCAAGGGCAACTAAGATATATGTTCCTTTAAAACTTATATACTATAAAGCATATTTTAAGCGAGGCAAGATGTGCCATTTACGCGCGAAAGACAATTAAAACTTTTAAACAAGGTTATATGCGCGCCTTAAACAGTGTTTTATTTAGCCTTGTAGGGTAAAATTAGGTGGGGGAGGAAAGTCCGAACACTATTTTTCCAGTCTTTAACTGGAGGGTAACTGCTAACCGCAGCCGCAGGCCGCCGTAAGGCGAGCCGCAGGACAAGTGCAACAGAAAACATACCTACCTTAATTTAACTATTAAGGAAAAGGGTGAAACGGTGGCTCCGATAAGTCGGGGGTAAATCGCTTCTGGCGAATTTATGGTAAAAGCCCACCAGCTCTAGTGGTGACATTAGAGGCTAGGCAAACTCTACCCAGTGCAATATCAAATAGATCCCAATTAAATCGGGATGGGTTGATAGCTCGAGCCCTGATGTGAATCAGGGATTAGATAGATAATCACCACTCACTTTTATATGTGAGATACAGAATTCGGCTTATTTGTTTATTTAGTAAAAATTTCAGGCAGGGGAAACCTTACCTGTTTTTTATAAAAACTAGCAATGGTATAATTATTTTGATATGAAAAAATCGCAATTAATATTAACAACTGTTTCTTTACCGCTTGATTATTTAGCTTTAATATTAGCTGGAATTCTAGCTTATAATCTACGTTATCTATTTTTGGTTACTAATTGGCGACCAATAATATTTGATTTACCTTGGCCTAACTTTTTTTCGTTATTAGTAACAGTTGCTGCAGCTTGGATAATTTTATTCGCTATTTATGGCCTTTACCGAACCGACAGCCGATTAAAATATTATGATGAATTACAAGGCATATTTTTAGCTTGTACTACTGG
>JBBIVB010000001.1:31134-96707 GCA_037439965.1 Candidatus Veblenbacteria bacterium
GTTTGGTTCTTCTTTAACCAGTCATTGTTTTCTTCTCGCTTTATAATTTTAGCTTTTTGGATTCTAGCTATTATTTTGGTGGCCTTAGATAGATTTATTTTACGTATAATACGCAATCTAATATATCGCCATGGCTATGCTTTGACTAAATTACTATTGATTGGTTCAGACAACAATACCCAAGCTTTAATAGATTTGTTTACCCACAATACCTCTTATGGTTATCAAGTGATAAAAGCCATTCCTGATTTTAATAACCATAAAGTAATCAATCCTAAAGAGATAGAAGAAATCATAGTAGTTGACTCTAATCTTACTGCAGAACAACGTTTAAGTATTTGGGAATTTTGCACTGAAAATCATTTAAATTTTAAATATGTAGCTGATGTTTTTAACGCTCAAATTCATAATATAGTCATTCATACTTATGCTGGTTTGCCTATTTTAGAAATTAAACCTACTCCTTTAGAGGGTTGGGGTAGGGTAGTTAAAAGATTTGTAGATATTGTACTCTCCATAATATTTATTATTATCCTGTCACCCTTAATGTTATTTATTGCGGCAGTAATTAAATTTAAATATGGCAGTCCAATCATAGTTTCCTTACCACGCATAGGGGAAAGAGGAAAGCCTTTTATTTTACATAAATTCCGTTCCATGGTGGTAGGGGCGGAGAAGATGAAAGAATCATTAATGAAATTAAATGAAAGAAACGATGGTCCATTGTTTAAGTTAACTCACGATCCCAGGATTCTTCCTTTTGGTAAATTTATTCGTTCCTGGAGTCTTGATGAACTTCCTCAATTTTTTAATGTACTCTTAGGGCAAATGAGTTTAGTAGGCCCAAGGCCTCACGAACCGCAAGAGGTGGCAAAATATCAAACTAATCATAAAAAAGTACTAAGCATTAAGCCCGGTATTACTGGATTGGCTCAAATTTCTGGTCGTTCTAGTTTAAGTTTTATTGATGAGGTACGCCTGGATAGCTTTTATATAGAGAACTGGTCTTTATTTTATGATTTATTTATCTTGCTTAAAACAATAGTAGTAATTTTTCAAAGGAAATATGCAGCATGAATAAAAATTTATCTATTGCTTTAGCTCATGATCATTTAAACCAGTTTGGCGGCGCTGAACAGGTTTTAGCACAATTGCATAAATTATTTCCCCGAGCTCCTGTTTATACCGTGATGTTTGATGCAAAAGTAGTAGGTAAGGGGTTTGCTAATTGGGATATCCGTACTTCTTTTTTGCAAAGAGTGCCAGCTGTTACCAGATGGTTTAAATGGTATCTAACTTTTATTCCGGCGGCGGTAGAGCACTTAGATTTATCTAACTATAATTTAGTTATTAGTTCCTGTTCTGCTTTAATTAAAGGTTTGGTGTTAAAACCAGATGCTACCCATATTTGTTATTGCCATACACCTACCAGATACCTTTGGAGCGATACCCATCAATATACAGAGGATTTAGAGCAGCCGAAAATCATTAAAAAAATCTTGCCAATGATTTTAACTAAACTACGACAATGGGATCAATTAGCAGCGCAAAGAGTTGATTATTTTATTGCTAATTCTGAATTTGTAGCGCGTCGTATAAATAAATACTATCATCGGCAGGCTGAAGTGATTTATCCGCCGGTTAATTTAGCTAACTTCAAACCTAGCTCTAAAATAGAAGATTATTATCTAGTAGTATCAAGGTTACGACCTTATAAACGGGTAGATCTAGCTATTAAAGCATTTAATAAATTAGGTATTCCATTAAAAATAATTGGTACAGGTCAACAATATCAAACCTTAAAAAAAATAGCTAAAGGTAATATAGAATTCTTAGGCCAAGTATCAGAAGCAGAAAAAGCGCATTATCTAAGTCATGCTCGAGCTTTAATTTTTCCACAAGAAGAAGATTTTGGTATTACAGCGGTAGAATCTTTAGCCTCTGGCAGACCAGTTATAGCTTATGCTGCTGGAGGCGTTTTAGAGATTTTAAAAGATGGTATTAGTGGCAAATTTTTTACTGAACAAACCTGGCAAGCTTTAGCCGACACTGTAATTAGATTTAAGCCAGAAAATTTTGAGACAGACCGAATACTGTCTGAATCGTTAAAATTTGATAGTAAGGTTTTCTCTGATAAATTAAACACTTTTATCAATAAAGTTACAGCTAAATGAAGTTAGGAGTTGATATTAGATGTTTACAAGACCGCCATTGGACCGGTGTAGCTTTGTATACCAGAAATATTTTAAAACAATTTACGGTCATACTAGGACAAGATTTAGAAATTGGCTTATTTGCCAATGCTTTAAAGCTTACTTGGGGTGGTAAAGTTGATGATTTAGGTTTAATAGCTTGCTCGCATTTGCCCAATAGCTTGTTAAATTCTTTATGGCAAGTTAATTTAGGCCCCGCATTAGACACTATTTTAACAAAACATAATTTTAAACCACGAATCGTCTGGCTGCCTAATTTACATTTTTTCAAATTATCCCCACAGGTTATCAAGGCGGTTACTATTCACGATTTATCTTTTATCCATTTTCCACAATTTTTTTCCTGGAAAAAACGAGTTTGGTATCTAAATTACATTACTAAACAGGTTAGGTATGGCTTAAAAGATTTTTCTTTAATCTTGACAATATCACAACACACTGCTGATGATTTTAGTAACCTACGTCCAGATTTAGCTAAAAGGGTGGTAGCAATTAAGCTTGGAGTAAACAAAGAATTTTTTATTTCTCAAAACCCAACACAAATACAAGCAGTTAAAGCTAAATTTAATCTACCAGATAATTATTTATTAACCGTAGGCACATTAGAGCCCAGAAAAAATCATTTATTGTTACTTAAAGTATTTGAAGAATTATGCCGGCAGGACAACTCTTTATCTTTGGTTATAGCTGGTGTTCGCGGTTGGCAATGGAAACCTATTATAAATTTCTGGCAAAAAATGGTATACAAAGACAAAGTGCATTTTATAGGCTATGTGGCGCACAGCGATAAGGCCGCTTTGTATGCCGGAGCGCAGCTGTTTCTTTATCCTTCTTTTTATGAAGGTTTTGGTTTTCCTCCACTTGAAGCTATGGCGTGCGGCGTTCCCACCTTAGTTTCCTCAGTGAGTTCGTTACCAGAAGTGGTACAAGATGGTGCAGTTCTTCTTGATCCTTGGATTCCAGATGAATGGTTGTATACTATAAGATATATCTTGGATAATAAAGACTACGCTAGTAAATTAGCTAAACGCGGCCAAGATGTAGCCCGGGGTTACAGTTGGGCTGATACAGCCAATAAAATTTTAACTGAATTCAATAAATTATGAAAATAGCTTTTGATGCTAGATTATTTGGTATAAGGCATAGGGGTATCGGCATGTATACCGAGAATCTATTAATTACTTTAAAAGAGAAGGATCAAACTAATAATTATTATATTCTAGGAGGAGAGAATGCTAATTACCTAGCGTCAGCTAATTGGCAATTAATTAAAGCTGATTGTAGAGTTTATAGTTGTCGGGAGCAAATATTAATACCTAAGTTAATAAATAAATTAAAGCCAGATTTAGTTCATTATCCGCATTTTAATGTACCGCTTTGTAGTCAGCGACCGTTTATAGTTACAGTGCATGATTTAATACTTCATCAATTTCCTAATGAACGGGCTTCTACTTTACCTAAGTGGCTATATTGTTTTAAATTAGCTATCTATCATCTGGTAGTAAAGCGCGCGCTTACTAAAGCTCTAGCTATTATTACTGTTAGCCAGAGTGTTAAAGAGGATATTATTAAGTATTATCCACAAGTAGCTTCTAAGATTAAGGTAATTTATGAAGCTCCGGCTTTATTACCTAAAGATATACCTAAAGATCGAAAGGAACGTTTAATTAAAGAGGATTATTGGCTTTATGTTGGTGCTGCTTATCCTCATAAAAACTTAAGTTTATTGCTAAGAGCTTTTACTAAAGCCAAAAAGGGTAATAGGCAATTGGTATTGGTTGGTAGACAAGATTATTTTTATCAACAGTTAAAATTATTAGCTAAAAAAGAAAAGTTAACCAAAGGAGTTATATTTTGGGGTGAAGTCAGTCAAGTTAGTCTAGCTAATTTATATGCTAACGCGGCAGGTTACTTAAGCCCTTCTTTAGCAGAAGGATTTGATTTAAGTGCTTTGCAAGCAGCTTTTTTTCATAAGCCTATTTTAGCCAGTAATATAAAAGTTCATCAAGAAATCCTTAAAGAGGCCGCGATATTTTTTGAACCACAAAACTTAGAAGACTTAACTTGCAAATTAGAGCAATTTTATCAATCACCTCCAAAATTTAATTATCAAAAACTTGAGCAAGACTTAGCAGCTAGTTTTAATTGGCAAAAAACAGCCCAAGAAACTTTGTGTTTATACCAAAACTTGAAATTGTTATAAGATAACCTTAAAATTAAATTGATGACTAAAGCTAAAATAGAAATTAATCCCAAACCAAAAGCCGGCAACCAATCAAAAACTTGGCAATTCAAATTAAACAGCAAAAAAAAGCTTTTGGCTGTAGAAGGTTTTAGTAATGTAATTTCCCGTCATGTAATTAATTTGCGTCAACCTAAAGTTAGTAAAACACCGCAATCATCAGAAACTACAGCTTCTTGCCTTACTGCTACTTTTAATAAACAGACTATAAAGTTTACTAAGGCAGATGTTAAACCGGTTAACTTTTTAAATGCCCAAAGTAGCTTATGGTATGTACCGTGGGTAAAATTAGAAAAGAAATTTCCTTTGCTTAGAGGTTTAACTATTCTTTTTTTAGCTGAGGTAGTTTATTGGTTTATTTATCACTGCTTAAAGTTTTTTGTTATTATCAGCTGGAAGTTATATTTACAAACCAGCCACATTGTTAAAAGTATTTTAGAGGATTTAGCTTATTTTTTTGAATTATTAAGTTGCTCTTTAAAATTTTTAATTACACCCTGGTCTGCTTTGAAACCACGGCCTCAAAAGATTAATACTCATTTTATAGTGCCGCAACTTAAACAAATTACTGTTTTTATATTTATTCTATTTTTAATATTAGCGCCACTTAAAATTTTATCTTTATGGAGATCACTTACCAGTGTCAAAGGATATTTAACCTCCTATGCTAACGCGGCTTTAGGAACTTTTACTAGCGCTAGTGAAAATTTATTTTCCGGAGAATACCTTAAAGCCCGCGAAAATTTTATAACGGCGGCTAAATATGTTAATGAGGCGGTTACCAATTTAGATAAAGCGACTGAAGAAATAGGTGTGCTATTAAACAATCCTTTAATTTTAGGGGCCAAGCTTAATTCCACAGAAAAATTATTAGCTGCTGCTAAAGAATTAAGTGAGGTAGGAATTATTTTTAGCCATACTTTTGATGTTTTATCAGAAGCATCAAACAAACAATTAAATGATATAGAATTAGCTAATAAGACCTTAGTTTTAAAACAAGCTTTATTAGATACCCAACTAAAAATATCGCAAAGTTACTTATTATTGCAAGAAGTTAATCCTAAAGAATTCCCTAGTGACTTAGCTCAGCAAGTTACTGAACTTAAATTATTATTAGCTGATTTACAGAAATTTATCCGTAATTTTTCAGCTGTACCAGAACTGATTAGTGTCTTAGTTCCTCCAGTAGGTCAAAAAACCTACTTATTAGTATTTCAAAATTATTCAGAATTAAGACCTAGCGGCGGATTTATTGGCAGCTTAGCTTTTATTTATTTACAAGATGGTAAAATCACTAAGATTCAGATTCCTGGCGGAGGACCTTATGATTTACAAGGACAGTTGCCGTATAAACTTATACCCCCAAAACCCTTGACTCTAATTAATCCACTTTGGCAATTACAGGACAGTAATTGGTATTTCGATTTTCCTAAATCAGCACAAAATATCGCTTGGTTTGTTGAACAAAGTTGGCAAATTAAATTAGATGGGGTAATCAGCCTTAACCCCGATGTAATAATTGAATTGTTAAAATTCACCGGCCCTATTGAGTTTACTAAATATAATAAGATAATTACTGCCGAAAATTTTATTCGCGAAACACAAGAAGCGGTAGATTTAGAATATGAAAAAACCCAAAATAGACCTAAAAAATTTATTGCTGATTTAGCGCCTCTCATCTTAGATCGTTTGCTTAAAAATAATTCAAAAAATATTTTTACTATTTATCAAACACTAAGCGAGATGTTAAAGAAAAAAAGTATTCAGCTTTATGTTACCGATACAACTGCAGAACAATTAATTACCGATTTAGGCTGGGATGGGAGAGTGGCTCAATACGGCGGTGATTATTTAGCTATCGTACGTACTAACATTGGCGGCGGCA
The DNA here is from genome assembly GCA_037439965.1 of Candidatus Veblenbacteria bacterium. Classification (GTDB taxonomy): domain Bacteria; phylum Patescibacteriota; class Patescibacteriia; order Veblenbacterales; family UBA10138; genus JBBIVB01. Next base: position 37,475 of record JBBIVB010000001.1, read on the forward strand.
AAACTGATTTAGTCATAGAAGAAAAAGTTAACCATCAACTAACCATTAATCCAGATGGCCGATTAATAGCCACAATTAATTTTACCAGACATCATTTAGGCGATCCTTTTGATATATTTTATCAGCGGCAAAATGTTTCCTGGCTTAAATTTTATGTACCCCAGAATAGTATTTTATTAGAAGCTAAAGGCTTTGATACTATAGAGGCCAATCGTTTTAAAACTGTGCCAGCAGAAGCTTTTGAGCACAATCTTTTTTCTGACGATCAAATAATAGAGCAGGTTAATAATTCTTCTACCACCATCGGGCAAGAATATGGCAAAACTTATTTTGCTAACTGGTTAACTTTAAAACCTGGCGAAAGTAAAACTGTTACGCTTACTTATCAACTACCATTTACTTTAGCAGACTTAACAGATGATAATAAATTTTATAATTATCAAATATTTTTTCAAAGACAATCAGGAGTGAAGCCTCTATCTTTTACTACTACTGTTAATAAACCAGTTGATTTAATAGTTAAATGGCAAGAAGCATCTGGAAATTTACAGGTAATGGGAAAGCCGTTTCACTGGCAGGGTGATTGGCAAACCGATAGCTATTATGCTCTATTATTAGAGAAAATTAAGGAGTGAAGTAATAAAGTCTTGACAAAACGTTACTTTGGGTGTAGTCTAATAAGTTGTCATATATTGTCAAAAGATAAATGGAGGAATTTGGGAATGTACGGGAAGCCTGTACGATTAAAATCAACATAGATTTAAATTGTACTCTTCACTAGTTTGAACACCACTTTAATTAGGTCACTTCAAGCCTTTCTCAAACCTCCAGTTATCTTTTGACAATTTTTATTAGTCAAAACCCCACCCGGCTATCAAACTAACGGGTACTCCAATGCTCTTTATTTCATAATTTTCCTGTAAATACAGGAAACTCGTCTAATTTATTTTAGGCGAACAACTCTCTTCTCAATTCTATTAAAAATAGAATTAAAGAATGAAGTAATTAGTATTAAGAGTTCTTCTGTTAATTGGTAGCCAGGTGTGGTTTTGTATTCATTTTTTAAGAAAAAACGCTATAATTAATTTGTTATGGATACAGCAACTGTACCATCGGTACCTAAATTTAGTGTTAGCACTAATGCATTAATTATTGGTTTCTTTTCTGTAGTTTCCAGAATTTTAGGGCTGTTGCGCGATCGTTTATTAGCTTCGCATTTTGGTGCTGGCGATGTATTGGATGCTTACTATGCTGCTTTTAAGCTACCTGATTTTATTTTTAATATATTTATTTTAGGGGCTTTGTCGTCTGCTTTTATTCCGGTATTTATTGAAGCCAGAAAACATCAAGGGGAAAGCATGGCTTGGCAAATAACCAATACTGTTTTGAACTTTCTTTTGTTGGTAATGTCTATTTTATGTTTGCTGAGTATCATCTTTGCTCCGCTATTTGTACCGGTCTTAACACCTGGATTTAGTCTAGCCAAACAAGCCCTAACTATTAATTTAACGCGTTTAATGATGGTGGCCATAATTTTTTTGGCAGTAAGTAATTTATTTGGCGCCGTACTTAACTCCTATAAAAGATTTATTGCCTATGGCTTAGCTCCTGTGCTATACAATATTGGCATTATCTTGGGTTTATTTATCTTGGTGCCGTTTTTTGGGCCATCTGGCTTAGCTGGTGGTGTATTATTAGGTGCTATACTTCATACTGCCTGTCAATTACCAACTATACGCCGTTTAGGTTGGCGTTGGGGTCTTAAATTTTTTCTGGCTGACTATTATTTCCAAAAAATCATTCGTTTAATGATTCCTCGCACCTTAGGACTTGCTGTTTACTCTATTAATCAACTAGTGATTACTTATTTTGCTTCACTTTTGGCTAGTGGTAGTCTAGCTGCCTTTGTTTTAGCTACCAACTTACAAAGTTTTCCTATTAATGTTTTTGGTGTGTCATTGGCCATAGCAGTTTTTCCTATCTTTAGTGAGTCCTTTGCTAATAACAAAAAACAAGAATTAATAGAACATTTAGCTAATTCTCTTAAAAGGGTATTGTTTTTCACTATACCTTTAAGCGTACTATTTTTAGTACTAAGAGCCCAAGTAGTTAGAATAATTTTAGGCAGTGGCAATTTTGATTGGGGAGATACTATTAACACCGCTAATGTTTTTGCCTTCCTCTCATTATCTTTAGTAGCAGAAAGTTTATTACCTCTTATAGCTCGCGCCTTTTACGCTCAACACGATACTAAAACTCCAGTCATGGTTAGTATCTTAAGTGTCTTTTTAAATTTAACCTTGGCAACCTTTTTAATTAAGCCTTTGGGTATCTCCGGACTAGCTATAGCTTATGTTTCTTCTACCATCATCAACTTTTTAATCTTAACTTATTTATTAAGTAAACGTTTAAGCTATATGAATGCTAAAAGTATTGTTAATTCAGGCTGGCAGATGTTACAAGCCAGCTTGTTAGCGGGGATGGTCTGTTATGGTATTTTACATTTACTAGCACCCTTGGTAGATATGCATTCCTTTGCGGGGATTTTTATTCAAGGCGTATCAGCTGGTTTGGCCGGTTTATTAACCTATCTGTTTGTGGCTCATAAACTAAAAATTCAGGAGGTGTGTTTTGTTAAAAAATATCTTAATCTAATTTTAGCTAAATTAAAATTAGCTTGATATTTTATTTATGGATTCATCTTTAATTCGTAACTTTTGCATTATTGCACATATTGATCATGGTAAATCAACTTTAGCTGATAGATTTTTAGAATTAACTGAAACAGTGGCTAAACGAGAAATGAAGGAACAGGTTTTAGACCAAATGGATATAGAAAGGGAACGGGGGATTACTATTAAATTAACGCCGGTATTAATGAAATGGCAAAATTATTATTTAAATTTAATAGATACCCCAGGTCATGTTGATTTTAATTATGAGGTTTCTCGCTCGCTTGCTTGTGTTGAAGGGGCTATACTCTTAGTCGACGCTACACAAGGCATTCAAGCACAAACTTTAGCTAATTTGCATTTAGCACAAAACGCTGGTTTGGTAATTATTCCAGTGATTAACAAAATTGATTTACCTAATGCTCAAATAGAACAAACTGCCGAAGAAATAGCTAATTTATTAAATATAAATAAATCAACTATTCATCAAATATCAGCTAAAACCGGCACTGGGGTTAAAGAATTGTTAAATAGTATTATTAAGCTGGTACCACCACCAAAATCAATTAATAATCAGTTTGCGGCTTTGATCTTTGACTCGCATTATGATGAATGGCGCGGGGTTGTAGCCTCTGTTAGAATTATGTCTGGTAGTATTAAAGCTGGTGATAAATATTGGCTAACAGGCAGTAAAATTACCGGTGAAGTATTGGAAGTAGGAATCTATAATCCTAAAAGCCAATCAGTAAAAGAACTAACCAGCGGTCAGATAGGCTATTTAGTTACTGGAGTAAAAAAAATTGAATTAGTGCGAGTGGGTGATACAGTAGCAAAAGAACAAGGGCAGAGAGTTTTAGCTGGTTATCAAGAGCCAAAACCAATGGTTTTTGCTGGTTTTTATCCTGCTGGCAGGGGAGAGAGTAAAAATTTACGAGATAGTTTAACTAAATTAAAACTCAATGATGCTAGCCTAATTTTTGAACCTGAAAATTCTCAAGCATTAGGTTTTGGTTTTAGAGTTGGTTTTTTAGGCTTACTACATTTAGAAATCACCAAGGAGCGGCTAAAGCGAGAATTCGCTATACAGCCAGTAATTACCTCGCCTTCTGTGGCTTACCAAATAGAACTGAATGATAACCAACGTATAACAGTTAAAGGTGCGGCTGAATTACCGCCTGAATATAAAATTAAAAAAATATACGAGCCATATGTCATTATGGAAATTATCTGCCCGCAAATATATTTAGGCAATGTGATGACGTTAGTGCAAGAATATCGTGGTGTTTGGCAAAATACTAACTACCTATCTGCTGGAGTTAATAAAAAATCCGACCGCGCTATCTTAAAATATTACGCTCCGTTATCTACTTTGTTATTAGATTTTTATGACCAGTTAAAAAGCGTTAGCCAAGGTTATGCCTCGTTAAATTATGAATTTTTAGAATACCGTCCTTGCTGTATTAAAAAATTAGATATTCTTATTGCCGACGAAATAGTTGAATCACTAGCTACGTTAGTTTATGAAGATGAGGCTTATTTCAGAGCGCGAGCCATAGTTACCAAATTAAAAGAAATAATCCCCAGACAAATGTTTGAAGTAAAGATTCAAGCTAGCCTAGGGGGCAAAATAATAGCTGCTGAAAGATTATCTGCTATGCGTAAAGATGTATTAAAACGCGCTTCTTCTGGCGGTGACGTAACGCGTAAAATAAAATTATTGCAAAAACAAAAAAGAGGCAAAAAGCGAATGCGGGAACAAGGCCACGTCACTATTCCCCAAGAGGCTTATCTTAGTTTATTAACCAAACAAATTAAAACTGAATAGCTGGGGCAATCGTTAAAATAACCATTGTCAAAGCTACGATGATTGATAAAATTATCCAGAATCTTCTTATGGTTTTGGAGCGCATAATATAAGAATATCTTTTTTATAATAAAAAGAAAAGAGTTAAATTATATTTTAAGAAATAGTGTTAATATGTTATAATTTAATCTATGGAAAAACAGCGCTGGTGGAGCCTATTAACCTCAAATTTATTTATATTAATAGCGCTGACGGCGGTGCTTATTATAGCCATAGCGTTAGTTAAAAGCTTCATTCGTCGCCAAGAGTTAGCTCAAGAAATAGCTAAGATTAAAAATGACATTTCTGTTTACCGAACTAAACAAGAGGAACTGTCTAATTTAATTACTTATTTACAAAGCAGTGAATTTAAAGAAAAAGAAGCTAGGTTAAAATTTAATTTAAAAAAGCCAAATGAGCATGTAGTAGTACTGCCAAACGATGAGCAAAATAAAAAAATCGTCAACGAACCAACTACCTCAGCTAACCTAGCTAATTGGCAAAAATGGTGGAATTATTTTTTTAACAAATAACAATATTTTAACAAATAACAATATAAAATATGACATCTAAAACTACGCCTAACAGTAAAAAAATTCTACAGGAATTAAATCAATATACCGAGCAAAAAGAAACCTCTCATGATATTGAACGCTTTGTTAAAGAAGAACCTATTAAAAAAGTTGTTAAACCAAAATTCTGGGACGGTAAAATAAAAAAATTAGCTGAGACTATAAAATCAGCAACTACTGATAAAACTAATGATAAATCTACTAGCAACGCTACTAAACACAAAATCCATTATACTAAATATTTAACTTATGCTTTGGTAATAGTGGTATTGCTATTTATTGTTTACAGTTGTTTATTCTTACTATTTAGAATAGATAGACAATATCCTAAAAGTTCGCAGTTTAATGTTTTGCCTATTGGTTTAGTAGATGGTGAGATGGTGTGGTTTAATGATTTAAATCAAGACGTTAGAACACTTTTGGCTTTTTATCAAAAAAATTATGACAACGGCACTTTAACTCAAATACCCCCTCAAGCTGAAATAGAAAAAGCGGTTTGGGAAAGAATAGTCAGTGAAATAACTATTAAACATTTTGCTCAGCATAATAATATAGCAGTCACCCCTGTTGAAATTACTAATGAAGTAGAAAATATCATTAGGGAGTTCGGTAGCCGAGGAGAGTTAGAAAATTTTATTAAAAAGAATTATATTTGGAATCTTAATCAATTTGAGAAAAAAATTATTGCTCCATATCTATTACGTAATAAGGTAATTTTATGGTTTGAACAGAAAGAATCTGTTAAAACTTCAGTGACACAACTAGCTGAACAAATTTACCAGGATATAATTGCTAACAAAATAACTTTTAGTGAAGCTAATGATAAATATTCAAAAGATTCAGCTGCCAAATCAAGAGGTGGTAGTTTGGGAACATTTACGTGGGGAACAATGGTGCCGGAGTTTGAACAAGCCTTAAAACAACTAAAAGTAGGGGAGATTAGTAAACCGGTGCAAACTGAATTTGACTGGCATATTATCCGCCGAGATCCATTGCCAGCTGAAGAAACAGACACCACTAAAGTAGCGGCCAGTCATATTTTAATTACTGCTTTTGATTTCGATGAATGGCTAAAAACTGAACGTGGCAAAAATAATGTCGTCCTTTGGCTACGTATACCTTAAAATTATGGACTTATATAATCAACTTTAATCTGGAGCCCCCTGCCAGAATCGAACTGACGTATGTGGTTTACGATACCACTGTTCTGCCACTGAACTAAGGGGGCTATTAATGATATCAGCCTTAGTTTGATTTGCTCTTCGGGCGAAAGAAGTGGAATATTAAGTTCAAAGACTGGACACTTCTTACTTAGCCGTTCCCTTTAAGAAGTAGATGGAGCGGGTAACGGGACTCGAACCCGTCTATCAACCTTGGGAAGGTCGCGTAATACCCCTATACTATACCCGCCTGTGTCTACTTTACTGGATGGAAGAAGCGAACATACTAACTAATTATACTAATTTCCTTCCCCTAAAAAATAAACCAGTCTAACAGGATTATAATCAATAAATCATAAATAAGCAATACTAAAAATGCCTTTGATCGACTTTAGGAATGTAAGTAAAATATACCTAGGCAACCTAGAGGTTGTTAAGGGTGTTAATTTATCTATTGAAGATGGTGAGTTTGTTTCTATTGTTGGCCAATCTGGGGCTGGTAAAACTACTTTAATTCGTATGTTGATTGTTGAGGAAAAAGTAAGCCGGGGTCGTATTGTAGTAGGGGATTGGGATATTACTCATATTAAAAATCGGGAAATTCCTATTTTACGCAAACAAATCGGCGTAGTATTTCAAGATTTTAAATTATTGCAGCGCAAAACCGTTAGCGAAAACGTAGCCTTTGCTTTAGAGGTTTCAGGAGTGAAAACTAATAAAATAAAAGCCTTAGTGCCACAATTATTACATATTGTAGGTTTAGAGGATAAAGCTTCACGTTGGCCTAAAGAGCTGTCGGGCGGCGAACAGCAACGGGTCGCTATAGCACGCGCTTTAGCTCACCGCCCTAAAATTTTAGTAGCTGATGAACCAACCGGCGATCTTGATTCTATTAACACCAAAGAAATTATAGTCCTTTTGCAAAAAATCAACGAATTTGGCACCACTGTTATTTTAGTAACCCACAATAAAGAGGTGGTTAATATGCTAAAAAAACGAGTGGTTACTATGGATCATGGAGAAATTATCTCCGACCAAGAGCGTGGTCGTTATCTTATTTAATTTATGTTATTATTATCTTTTTATCGCATTTTAAAATTCGGACTGCAAAATTTTGTCCGTAATTTTTGGTTGTCCTTAGTAACTATCACTATTATTACTTTAAGTTTGTTGTCGGTTAGTATTTTAGGATTGATAACAATTATCTCACAAAAAGCGCTGGATAACTTAGAGCAAAAAATAGATATTGGCGTATATTTAAAACCAAAATTAACCGAAAGGCAAATTTTAGATTTAAAAAGCGAAGTAGAATCATTGCCCGGTGTTAAAGCTGTAGCTTATATTACAGCTGATGAAGCTTTGCAAAAATTTAAAGAAAAATACCAAAACAATGAACAAATAGGGGAGGCGCTGATACTTTTAGGTGTAAATCCTTTGGGTGCCAGTTTGCGCATTAAAGCCTTTTCTGATAAAGATTACCAAACTGTGCTAGATACTTTAGAAAACGAACGCTACCAAGATTTAATCCAAGAAGCTAGATTTGAGGATTATCGCCAAGTGATTAGTGGCCTTAATGAACTAACCTTAAAGGTTAAACGTGCAGGGATATTTACTAGTTTGATTTTCTTGATTATTGCACTATTAGTTGTCTTTAACACCATTCGTATTAATATTTATACCCAACGCGAAGAAATTGAAATAAAACGCTTAGTAGGCGCTACTAATGCTTTTATTCGCGGCCCCTTTACTATAGAGAGTATTTTGTATGCTTTACTTGCCACTCTTTTAACCGCGTTGATTTTCTGTATTTCCTTGCGCTGGATAGACCCTTATGTCAGTACACTTTTTAACGGTTCTGACTTTAGCCTAACAACTTATTTTCAACAATATGGCTTAATATTTTTCGGCACGCAGTTTTTAAGCGCCACTATTTTAAATATCCTAGCTTCTTATGTTGCTATGCGGCGGTATTTAAAAGTATAGGTAAATCTTTATAAATAAAATTCCCAGGCTGATTATAAACCAGGAAATTTTGATTTTCATTTTATTTCAAAAAAGCTACATAACAAAGGATAATCAAAACTACGGTTATAATTATTATCATCTTAAACTCCTAATTGTTAATTTTTCGATTTTTATTATTTTTAAAATATTATGATATCTTACTTACTAGAGTCAAGTTAAACTTTTTGTTATTATTTATTTAGCCACCTTGACGTGAAGTCTAAATTAAATTATCATAAGCACGTTATTTTGGTGGGGGATCGTCTAAAGGTAGGACACCACCCTTTGGAGGTGGGTATCGTGGTTCGAGTCCACGTCCCCCAGCCAATTAGTAAAGTTTCGATTTTTCGCCTCGCCCGAATGTTTCGCATTTTGCGGGATCAGAAATCAGCGTCCGGATTTTCGCGGAAAAAAGTTCGGATTTTGTTCAAGAGACACAGCCTTTTACTGTCTAGGGCTATAATAAAAGATAAGGAGGAAAAAATTTTAGTTTGCCGCAACAAGGGCAAGGATTATTATTTTTTCCATGGCGGTCATATAGAATTTGGTGAATCCTCAAAGCAAGCTTTACAACGCGAACTTAGGGAGGAGTTGGGTTTAACTGCGGATAGCTTTACCTTTTTTATCAAACACAGGTTCGCGAAATTACTACTAAAAGTTTGGAAATCTGATATATAATAAATAAAAAATATGACAGAAAATAATGAAACTAAACCAAAATGTTGCCGATGTGACCAAATATGGTAAATTCTACCAAAAATATTTTCATCTGCTTTAAAGCGCTGGTAATCTCAAGTGTTACATACTAACCATTATTTTATTAATTTATATTTTATTAATTTAGTTTATTACTATAATGTAGCTTATTTTAAATTAAGCAAGGTTGATTTTTGTATAGGGAGACGTAAAATAGGGGTATGAACGAGACCGAAATTTCCAAAGAAATAGAATCCATCAAGGAGCGTAATAGAAAAGTGGAGTTAGATAAAGCTTGGGAATTATCATGGACTAGACGGTTGTTAATTCTTATTGGCACCTATATTCTGGCAGGAGTATGGCTTGAGATAATTAAAGCTAATAATCCGTGGCAAAATGCCTTTGTACCAACATTTGGGTATTTATTATCAACCTTTACTATACCAATTGTTAAAAAGTGGTGGGTAAAAAATAGATAGAATTATTTTTACTAAAAGCGGATAGAGGAACCCGCCAAAGGCGAATATTTCGGGGCGCAACGTGCCAAGCAGTGCATATATTTTATGTACTAATTTTAACTTGACTTTTATTTATAATGATATAAAGTTATGATAGCTGAAATAAACAAAAAATCGTAAATTTGGCTAAAAACCTAGTTTTTTGTACTTTAATAATTCATTAAAACCTTAACAAACTCCTTGGAGGATATAATGAAAAATATATTCTTTGTAATTGTTTTGCTGTTTTTATTAAACTCGCTGGTCCTAGCCCAAGATCCGGCTGTTAATTACATTCAGGCCTTTCCGGAAAAAAGTATGGTAAAAACAGGACAGGAATTTGATGTACTGGTTCGTATTAATACCGGTAAGCTATCTGTATATTCCGCCAGCTTTATCCTGGATTATGGCGATACTTATAATCTGGATGTCGTCAGTGTTTCAGGGGGCGATTTCCTGGGCAGTGATACATTATTTGCAGCTATTATCAAAGAAGCAAACAGTGATGTTCATATTTCTATCTCTCAAAAAGGTGAGGCTTCAGGTAATGTTGGCATCGGCACTTTGGCTATAGTAAGATTCCGCGCCAATAACGCCGCTAATATGGATATACGAACAGTTAATCTTTATTGCTTTGAGTTAGACATACGTGATCCCAATACTAAAGTTCTTAATATTAGTAATACTTCTAGCCAACTGACTATTGCCGAGACTTTTGTCTGGCCAGGTGATGCTGACAACAACGGTATGGTTAACGAAGCAGATATTCTGCAAATTGGTTTGCATTTTAACCAAACCGGTAATGCACGACCTAATGCTAGTTTTGATTGGAAAGCTCAACCAATGTCGTTTTGGAATGATACTACAGCGATGTATGTTGACGCTACAGGGGACGGCAGAATCAAAATAAATGATATGCCAGCAATAGGATTTAATTACGGATTAACACACTTTAGTATAATGCCTATAACTTCCCCTTTGATACTACTAGACAAAATCGCGGCGGATAACAAGCTTTATGCTATTGCTAATCGTGTTGGTAATGAGGTTACCGTTTCAGTAATTGCTAAGGCGGCGCAAGATTTATTCGGCATCTCCTTTAAGATATTTTATAATCCTGCTGAGCTTTCCTTTATTGACGCTTATAATGGCGAATATATGCCCGGCGGTATCTTTTTTAAACATGTGGACACTAATCAAGGTTTACTAGCTTCTGCCGTAACTTTGACCAGAGGTGAAGATGGGGTAACAGATACTAAAAGCGTAATGATAGCGCGATTTAATATGCTAGACAATGATCTGAACTTACATTTCCAGGATGTTGTAGCGTATAACACTGCGGGTAATCGTATAGAATTTGAAGTTACTGATTTATCCGAAGTATTGGGGGTAAAAGATGAGATAGCGCCGACTGAATATTCATTGGCACAAAATTATCCCAATCCGTTTAATCCCACTACAACAATCAGGTATACATTACCACGGGCTTCAACAGTAACGTTGATCATCTATAATGTTCTTGGTCAGAAAGTAATTTCTTTGGTAAATAGCCACCAAAATCCTGGAACTTACACAGTTCCGGTTAATGCTTCAGAACTATCTGATGGTATATATTTCTATACTTTGAGTGCCGGAGCCGGAACATTCACACAAACAAAAACAATGATGTTGGTTAAGTAACAAGTGCTTAACATAAATTTCAGGCACCTTAATACAATTCTAATACAATTGTATTAGGGTGTTTTTGTAAACTTTAAGTAGTTTCCTTCGTTTAATTAATTGACTTAAATTACAAAAAACTATATAATTATCTCTATGCTAAAATTTAATAAAACAATTATTATAGTTATCGTGTTAATAGTTGGTATCAGTTTAGCTGATTATTTTATTTTTAACAGCAAAATCGCTGAATGGGAAAAAAAATTAAACCAAAGTATTAAAGAAAACCAAACTCTGGCTAATCAAATAGCTTCATTAACCGAAGCTTATAATAAACTACTAGCTACCTCTACGCAAACTACTAACACTAATAACACTAATAAAGTTAATAAAGAAAAAACACAGGAGCAGCTTTTAACCGAAGCTGTTAGTAAAGTGGCACCGGCAGTAGTTTCTATTGTTATTACCAAAGATGTACCACAACTTGAAGTAGTATATATTAATCCTTTTGGTGATGACCCATTTTTTAAAGATTTTAATATCCGTGTGCCGCAATATAGACAAAAAGGCACTGCTGAGCAAAAAGTAGGAGCTGGCACTGGTTTTATTGTTAAATCTTCTGGCTATATTATTACCAATCGCCATGTGGTTAATGATCAAAATGCGCACTATACTGTACTGTTAACTGACGGCAGCCAAAAATCAGCTCAAGTTATATATCGTGATAATGATCTTGATTTAGCTATTTTAAAAATTGAGGGCAATAATTATTCTACTGTGACTTTTGGCAATTCCGACACCTTAAAACTTGGTCAGTCAGTTTTTGCTATAGGCAACGCATTGGGAGAATATAACAACTCGGTTTCGGTAGGTATTATTTCTGGTTTAAATCGTGACATTACTGCTTTTGGTGGCAGTAAATCAGAAAAATTACAAGGAGTTATTCAAACTGATGCTGCTATAAACCCTGGAAATTCTGGCGGACCATTAGTTAATTTAAACAGTGAAGTGATTGGTATTAATGTGGCTATGGCTTCAGGAGAAAACATTGGTTTTGCTATTCCGATTAATGCTGTTAAAGCCATTATTAACTCTCAAATAAAATAACCATCTAAAGCACCTTGTATAAAAACTCCGCTGGAGATTATTACCCAGGGAGTGAATATTTGATTATAATTTTTCATTAATTTAATAAACCAGCACAAAACAATTATTATCAGATAAAACACATACCAAAAGCAAGCACAAAAATTCTTAGCAATCAAGTCGTGTAATAATACTGGCTGAATAAATAGTATTTCAAATAATAAATTACCAAGTCAAATTAAAAGGTAAGCTGCCAAAGCCAAATCAACAATTCATTAATTTTTATTATTTTTCCTTATTCATTGTTTGTTTTATAATTAATTTTGTTTAGCTATCTTTAGTAATTAATATTTATCTAGTCAAAAAAATGGCCTATAAGATTTTTAAATTAATATTAGCTATTGTGTTATGTGAACTAGCGGTGGTTGTTGGTTCATTTTTTTACTAACCTTAATATTGCAAGTTGGTATGCTGAATTAATTAAACCAAGTTTTAATCCGCCTAATTGGTATTTGACATTATCTTAATCTTACTTGGATAAATTTTATTGCAGTGCTTAATTTTGTTATTTGGTAAATAAATTAATATGAAAAAAAATTTTTATCTGGCGGCTTTTACTTTTTTAGGTTTCTTGTGTCAGTTTTTAATCCATGCCGTTCTCGAAATTTGGTATATTAAATTATTACTTTTGGATTTTAACCGTTATGGTTTTGGCTGGTCTTGGACTACCTGGTACCATATTCACGCAACAGCTACTTGGGTTTTAATAATTTTAGGATTAGTGCTAGGCTACGTTCTGGGAAAATATGGATGGGGTAAAGTTTATGAAAGCAGCCGGAAAAATAATTTTAGCAAATAAAATGGTATTTCTTAGTAAAAAAATAATTTACCGTTTATGGGAAATGCTACCTGGGTTTTTAACTTGGGCAACTCTCTTAGGGTGTGTGGTTATTTCTATAGTTCGCCCGATGTGGGCTATTTATTTTATTATTATTTTTGATTTGTATTGGCTATGGCGGGTGATATACTTAGCAATTTATATTTTAATCTCCTGGCATAAATACCGCAGGGATGTAAAAATTAACTGGTTTTTGGAAGCAAAAAAACTGCCGCGCTTTAATGAAATCTATCATATAGTTTTCTTACCTACCTATAAAGAACCAATAGAAGTAATTAGATTATCTTTAAAATCATTAGCTCATAATAACTATCCTTTAACCAGAATGATAGTTGTCTTAGGTGGAGAAGCAAGAGATAAGGAAAAATTTCAAGTTACTGCCGAGACATTAAAGCAAGAATTTGCTGGAACTTTTTATAAATTTTTAGTAACCCTACACCCCGACGATATAGTGGGGGAGTTAGCTGGTAAGGGTTCTAATATCCATTGGATGGGATTACGTGCCAAAGAATTAATAGACCAATTACAAATTCCTTATTCTAATATTATTGTCTCCACTTTTGATGTAGATACCTGTGTATCTCATCACTACTTCTCCTATTTAACCTATAAATATCTAACTCATCCACATCCAGAACGTTCAAGTTTTCAACCGGTAGCTATTTATAATAATAATATTTGGGAATCATACTCTTTGAATAGAATTATTGCTTATTCCACCACCTTCTGGTTATTTTCTGATATGGCCCGCTTAGACCGACTTTGTACTTTTTCCTCGCATTCTATGTCTTGGCGGACTTTAGTTGAGGTGGGTTTTTGGCAAAATGATGTGGTGTCGGAGGATTCGCGTATTTTCTGGCAATGCTTTACTCATTATCATGGCAACTACTCAGTAACGCCACTTTTTTTACCAGTGTCTATGGATACTGTTTATACAGGCAAATTATGGAGCACGATGGTAAATCAATATAAACAACAGCGACGCTGGGCTTATGGTGCAGAAAATATACCCTATGTAGCAATACACTTTTGTTATGATAAACAAATACCGCTGGGTAAAAAATTAAAGCAGTTTTTTAATTTAGTGGAGGGTTATTATTCCTGGGCTACCGCGCCAATTATTATTTTCCTGCTCGGACGCTTACCTTTATATTTCTTAAGTGGAGAAGAAGAACAAAGTTTAATAGCCCATAATGCCCCAATTATTCTTAACTGGTTGATGATTTTAGCTATGATTGGTTTGCTTTTAAGTGCTATTTTGTCAGTGATTTTACTACCACCCAAGCCTCAACATCACCCAAATTTAAAATATGTGGTAATGATTTTGCAGTGGCTATTATTCCCTATAGCTATGTTATTTTTTAGTGCCTTGCCGGCTATTGATGCCCAAACTAGATTACTTTTAGGAAAATATATGGGCTTTTGGGTAACGGCTAAACAGCGGAGTAAAACTTAATTTAATCTTGACCTAAAAACCACCAAATTAGTTAAACAGATTTTTTTAAGATATTATCGCTTCTTCTTCATTAACTAGGCGCGGCTGAAAATAATCTTCAATAATTACAGGTATCAATCGTAGTTCGGCGATGCTGATTTCTTTGCTTTTAACCAAAGTTACTCTTTCAACATTAAACCTTCGCGTGTCTCCTGGCTATACATGTGGTAGCTAACTGCTTTTTTAATACCACTGGCGTCAAGACTATATCAACCGACTGTTCAAGCCACAAAAACAGCAGCAAGAAAAACGGCATTACTGAATAAATTATGAGTAAAATAAAAATCAACCAAAGATAACGTAATATAATTAACCAAGCTTACTACTAATAAAATTTTTGTGGCCTAAAATAAAATTCTGAGCTGATAACGCTTTACCGCCAGCTAATTGTAATTCTTTAATTTCCAATGCCATATCTTGAGCATCGACTAATAATTTACCATTTTGATAACGAACCAATCCGGTTGAGACGGCTGGTTCCTGACTTAATGAAATTTTTGATAATTTAACACGCTTTTTTTGCCAAAAAGTATAAATACCAGGCCATGAAACATACGCCCGCCATTGGTTATAAATTGTTTGTGCGTTTTGCTGCCAATTAATCTGCCCGTCTTCGCGTTTAATAATTTTACAAAAAGTAGCTTGGGTGTGGTCTTGGGGTAATAATTTAATTTCTTGGTTTAAATACTTAGGTAGATTTTCAACGAGCAATCTGGCAGCCGCTTTGGCTGATTTAATTTCTAATTCATTTATTGTTTCGTCCAACGTTAGATTAATTTTAGTTTGGGCAATAATCGGACCATGATCAACTTCATTATCTAACTTGATTAAAGTTACACCGCTTAGCTTCTCGCCAGCTAATAATACTGCTTGCAGAGGAGATGGGCCTCGCCATTTTGGTAAAAGCGAAGGATGAACATTAATAATGCCTTGGACAAATAAAGAAATAATAGGAGAAGGAATAATTTTACCAAAAGACGCCAAAATCGCTAATTTACAGTTAGTTTGGGTTAATTTTTCTAAAATCGTTTGATTTTTAAAACTAGTAACTTCTAAATATGCCAAATTATGCTGCTGACAAAAAAGAATAAGTGAGCTTGGTTGGAGAATTTGTTTACGGCCAGAGGGTTTGGTTTGAGGGACAACGACTAACTTGGGCTGGAAACTTTGACAAACCAATTCTTCTAAAACTACTTGGGAGAAACTACTGGAACCAAAAAAAACATAATCAAAATTTGCCATATTGACTCAATAAGTCTTGACCGCTGGTTATCTTACTTACTTTATCGGTAAATAAAATACCATTTAAGTGGTCTACTTCATGCTGATAAACTCTAGCTAGTAAACCAGTTAATCGTTCTGTAATAGTTTTACCAAATTCATCTTGATAATGTGCCGTTACTGAATTAGGTCTTTTGACGATGCCAAATACTCCTGGTACTGATAAACACCCTTCTTCTATTTTTACCTTACGCCAAGATTTGTTTAATAATTGAGGATTAAAAAATACCCTCGGGCCTTGACTAGTATTAATAACTATTAATTTAATACTAAAACCAACCTGCGGCGCGGCTAAACCAATGCCGTCGTGAATCATCATCGCCTTACACATCTCTGGCACTAATTTAACCATCTCTTGAGTTAAAGGAAAAGTTATCATCTCGGTTTTTTGGCGTAATATCTTATTAGGAACTGTTATAATTTTTAACATATCTAATTTAAGATAAAATAAACCTTGGCTCTCTGTCAATAATTAACTGACGAGGTAGGAAAGGCCACAAACTTTCTATTTTAAATTTTTTAGGACACTTTAATAACAAATGATAAATATACTGTCCGTGTTCTATTATTCTGCTATCCGCATAAATAGGGGAGAGGACCAACTCACTGGATAAAACTTTAATTAACTGCTGGCGAAGTTTGATGATTGCCTGACGAGCTTTCAGCTGATTTTTATTTTTAACCGACAAACGCACTAATTGACTAAACGGCGGCCAATAATATAACTGCCGATAAGACAAAAGATAACGATAAAACTGATTATTGTTAGTTAAATATTTAAGCACGGGCGATTCAGGAAAATTAGTTTCTAATAACACACTAACACTATCAGACTCGCTTAATATTTTACGCAAAATAGCCCCAGCGGTTTCTTCAGCTCTAAATTCTGGTGATAATAAATTTTGGTCAAAGGAAGTAATTACTAATAATGCAAAATCAGCTACTTTAGCATAATCCCAAATCAAAGAGGTACTAATTACTATCTGAGCAGATTTAATCTCTTTGACGGTAATTTTTGTTTTTGTATTATAATCCACTCGACAAATATGAACGTCGGGATACCGCTGTCGACAAGCATGCTCTATTTCTTGACTACCAACACCTAAAAACTTCCATTGCACATTTTGACACTTAGGGCAACGAGCTGGTAATTCACTAATAGTTTGACAATTGTGACAAGCTAGCTTTCTTTTATCATGATGCCAAGATAAGGGTTTTAAACATTTTTGACACCGGGGTATATATTTACAATCACGACAAAAAACAGCAGTAGATGAACCTAAACGGTTATGCCAAATTAACACTTTTTGTTTACTCTCTAAACTAGCAGTAATTTGTTCCCATGAACTTAAAGCTAATTGTTTGCTAACTGTAGGATTAGCCGAGATATCAACTATGGTAAGCCGCCCACTAAACAATAAACCTAGGTTTTGCAATTGCCATTCTTTATTCATTAAATAATAATCTTCGGCTCTAGGCGCTGGCGTAACCTGTGCTAGGGAACAACCATAAATTTGTTTAAGCCAACGCGCTACTTCTATACTATTGTAACGAGGATTTTGGTCATACTGTTTATAATTTTCATCATCACCATAATCTATAATTACACCACCTAAATTTAACCAGGGTAAAAACAATGCTGATCTGGTGCCGATAATTATTTTAGCCTCGCCGGTAAATACTTTTTGCCAAGTTATTCTTTTAGCTGAAGTTTTTAATTCAGAATGCCAGCCAACTATTTGATTAGCTTGGAATAATTTATTCTGCCAATCTAAAATTAATTTAATATTAGGCACTAATAATAAAACTTGCTGTTGCCGCCCTATTACTTTATTTATTGCTGCTTGGATAAATTTTTCTGCCTCTAGTCTTTGCCCATAAGTAATCAACAAAGGTTTTGACGTAGGTAGAGCTTTTTTTATTTTTTGTTGAGGCCTTATTATCACGTGCTCTTTGGTGGTTACTGGAAATGGTATAAATAATTGACTAGCAGTACTCATAGATACGGCGTAATAGTGAGCCAGTCTAGCTAATAATTTAAGTTGTCCAGAACTTAAAAACTTAGGCCATTTAATTGTTTGAATATCTTTTAGAGGATAGTTAGGCTTACTGGATTCAAAACCTAAAATTAAACCTAAGGTTTTTTGCTGGCGAAAATTAACTTGCACTAAATCTCCAGCTGCTACTTGTCTTATTAGTTTAATTGGAACTTGATAAGAAAAAAAATCTTTATCACGGGGTAGACGGCCAAATAAAGCTACTCGAGCAACTTTTTTATAATGAGCAGTGTTCATAATCTACCAGGTAACACTAGTGATTAATTGATGAATTAAACCGTCGTCTTCGTCAGCTAGAATTAAAGTTTTAACTTGCGTGTCAAGTAAAATATACATCAAAGATAAGGGTAAAAGACAATTTTCTTGCACCGCTTGACGTAATTTATTATCTAACTCCAATAAACGCGAATAATTCGCAGTTTTTAAAATTTTTCTTAAATTAGTAATATAAATTTTATAATCACCTTGTTCTTTTTGGGGAATGTGGGCGGGGATACCAGCAGCTAGAACTACTATCTTTTCAGGGCGCGAACTAAAAAAATCCTGCATAATTTTTCCTATATGCAATAAATCGTCCATCGGTAACAGGGGCGATAAATTTATCGGCGCTACTAAGCAATCAATTTGACTATAAAATAAAGGAATAGCAATATCGGTTGGTAATTCAGGGACGGTTCTTAAGGGTACGCTGATTTTCTTTTCTAAAAACTCTTTTAAAGAATGAATAAAGCCGGTTGCCCCTGAAAATTTTTTATGAGTTACTAAATCTCCTACGGTATGGAAATTTGCTAGATAATCAGATTGTTGCCAAAACCACAACGGGATATTATCCCACGTATTGCTTTGGGTAATAATTACTACCACTTCAGGACGGTGTTTTCTTATAATCCTGGCTAATTTAGCCAAAGCATGGCTAGTAATAGTTAGCTTACTACGAAATTTAGATTTAATACCCGGCAGAAAATATGGTGTGTTGGTAATAAAACCAGCAGCTACGATTGGCATATTTAAAATGGTTCTCCTATAGCTTCTCCTAATTCATGTGCATTAATGGCTCCATCTGTAGTAACAATAATATTTTTACTCTCATAACCCAATTCTTGGAAAGCATCCTCGGTTAAAATTGGACGACGTTTACTATTAGAAATTACATAGACTGTGGGATTGGTCTGAGAACGAACTAGGTCACCATCTTTAAACAATAGCGGATCACCAGTTGGAAATTTCTCTAACTCTTGAGTGGTCATCTTTTTAGTTACTTTGCGTGAACCAAAGTTAGCTTTAAGTATTTCTCGTGAAAAAATGGGGTGTTTAATATTATCCTGCACCCAATAAACACCACCTGATTTCTTATCTTGAATTAATTGACCTAAAGGATATATGGACTCTTCGGTAATTGGTTGACCTTCTTTATACGCCGCTAAATCTTCCCAAGAAACATTAATAATTTCTTCGGGATTAATACCTATTTGCTTTAAAGCTTTTTTAGAAGCAAAGCCGCGAATTATACCATTAGGCATTAGGATGTAAACTGTGCCACTCGGTGATTTTAAGAAAGAGTAAACCGTAAACTTAATAGGACTACCCTCAGGATATTTTTGTAATTCTCTCAAACTTACAGTTAATACACGATCAAAATTTGGATAGTAAGATAAATAAACAGCACGCGAACTAAACTTATGACGTTCACCATCTTTAATTAACCAAACTTCACGTTTACCTTCTACATTTAATAAACTACCATCTGGATAGATACGAGAAAAATATTTATTCCAAAGATACCACAATAACTCATTACCTTCTAGATGTGGAGTATAAGTATAAAGAATAGCAGTAGCTTTATTAGCTGGAACAACAGTTTTGCCGTCTACCCGCTTGGCTATCCCTGGGCCAAAACCAAAAGGGGTTTTGCCGGTAGAGATTAATGCTGGTAAATATTTTTCTCTAATAATTTTAGCTGCCCAAATAACTTGATTAAAAAATCCTTTATATTTAAGCAATAA
Organism: Candidatus Veblenbacteria bacterium; assembly: GCA_037439965.1. GTDB lineage: Bacteria > Patescibacteriota > Patescibacteriia > Veblenbacterales > UBA10138 > JBBIVB01. The sequence goes on from JBBIVB010000001.1 coordinate 57,398, forward strand.
AGGATCATCCATACTGCAAGTATCACATAAAGCGTACCCTGTCGCCCAATCAAATCTTTTATCAGTTGTATTATTACTTTCAATTAAACCTTGTTCTTTTTGTAGCAAAACTAAAAGATATTTAGGATTGATTTGATAAGTTTGAGAAGCGTAATAGATTATTTTTAAGGCTGACCAATTAGTAATGGGGTCGGTATAAGAAAGTAGAGGGCTATTTTTATCTTGCAAAAATTTTTCTATTTGTTCCAAAGTCAAAGATTGATAATCTAAAATATCCTGATCCAATAAAATATAGGTCGGATCAAATTTAGATTGAGCTATGGCTGATATAGGCCAACTTAGTATGGAAAGTAACAACCAAAGGGCATTAATTTTTGTTACAATTTTTGTTTGTATCATATTCAAATTATACAACAAATAAATAATTTACACAATAAAACTCTGGATTAGAGAAAAGGTTAATAAAATGGTATAATAAATTAACTACTATGAGATTATTTTTTGGCTGCTTTTTACCTCCGCCAATAATAGCTGATTTAACCAAATTATATCAGGAACTAGGAACTATTAAGGCTAAATTGGTGGAGCCACATAATCTGCATCTTAATTTAGTATTTATAGGAGAAGTTAAAGAGAGCGATTTAGCAAAGGTGATAAAAATAGGGGAGTTAGCAGCCAGTCAAAACCATATTTTAAAAATTAAATTAGCAGGCTATGATTTAATACCAAATAAGCAAAAACCACGGGTACTGGCTATTAAAACTAAGGCAGACCAAGAGTTTAATTTACTGCAAAAATGTCTTAGCCAAAACCTAGCCATTTTAGGCTATATTACTAATATCAAACCAGCCCATTTAACCCTAGCTAGATTAAAATCTGCTATTATAAATCCTTTACCTGACTTTAATCCATTTTTTGCTAATATTAGCAAATTTTCTTTAATTAAAAGCCAACTTACATTCTCTGGCCCTATTTATACCCCATTACAATCATTTAAATTGGCTTCCTGAGTATTGTTCTGGTTTGTGTTATATTTATTTTTTGTTTATTAGGTACCTAAATTAGACTTTTTAAAACTTGGAATCTACTTATGAGCATTAGAGTAAGATTTGCACCATCACCCACAGGCGAACTCCATATTGGTGGAGCGAGAACTGCTTTATATAATTATCTGGTAGCTAAAAAAGCGGGTGGACAATTTATTTTACGTTTAGAAGATACCGACCAAGAAAGATACATTAAAGGTAGCGAACAAAGACTTCTAGACGATTTATTGTGGCTTGGATTATCTTGGGATGAAGGACCTGATATTGGTGGATATCATGGACCATATATTCAATCACAACGCTTAAAAATATACCAAGAACATGCTCAAAAATTACTAGCCAGCGGCGAAGCTTATTATTGTTTTTGTTCTGAAGACAGATTGCAAACTTTACGGAAGGAACAAACGGCCTCGGGACAACCTACTAAATATGATCGCCATTGTCTTAGTTTAAATAAAGAACAAATTAAAAATAAAATTAAAGAGGCTGGTAAATATGTTATACGACTAAAGATTCCCGATGGTTTCACTCAATTTACTGATTCCATACATGGTCAAATAAAAGTTGATAATCAAACTATTGATGATCAAATATTAATAAAATCTGATGGTTATCCAACTTATCATTTAGCCTGTGTAGTAGACGACCATTTAATGGAAATAACTAATGTGATTAGGGGGGAAGAGTGGCTACCTTCTACACCCAAACATGTTTTACTATATCAAGCTTTTGGTTGGACCCCGCCCACTTGGACACATTTACCCAATGTTTTAAATACACAACGTGTTAAATTATCTAAACGTAAAGATGGAGAGACTGTTTGGTTATCAACCTATAGGCGACAAGGTTATTTACCAGCAGCTTTAATTAACTTTTTGGCGCTACTTGGTTGGCATCCTCATGATAATCGTGAATTATTTACCCTGGCAGAGTTAGTAAAAGAATTTGATTTAGCCAGAGTACAAAAAGCTGGAGCAATTTTTGATTTGGATAAATTGTATTGGTTTAACGCTCAATATATTAAAAAGATGGAAATAACAACTTTGGATAAATTATTAAAAGATTTTTATCCCCAAACAAAATTTAATACCTTACCCTTAACTCAAATTTTACAAACACGTTTGACTACTTTAGCCGAAGTTAAAACTATTGCTGAATTTTTTTTTGTAGATCAAGTAAGTTTAACTAAAAATAAATTAATACCAAAAGATAGCTTCCTAGAAGATACAATTAAAGCTCTGGGATTGAGTAAAGAAAAGCTTAGTAAATTAACTCACTGGGAAATATCGGCTTTGCAAAACTGTTTAACTAATCTAATAGCAGAATATAATTTTACTCGTCGGCAAGTTTTGTGGCCCATTAGAGTAGCTTTAACTGGTCAAGAGAAATCACCTGATGTTTTTGATGTTTTGTGGGCCTTGGGTAAAGAAAGAAGTTTGGTTAGGATTGAGCGTGCTTTGAGTTTATTAACTTAAAATTATGCACTCTGATTGGAAAATATTGCTTATAGTCTTAAGTCTCTCTTTTTTAATTGGAGGGTGGGGGATAGCCGCTACTCCAATAGAAGAACTGAACAATAAAATTCAGCAAGAAAAACAAAAACTAGAAGAAACGCAAAAGAAAATTGAGGAATATCAGCAACAGATTGCCGTCAAACAAGCTGAAGTTAATTCTCTAAAAAAACAGTTAAATGTCTTGGATGATAAAATCTCCCAAGCTGAACTTGATTTAAAAGCTAACGAGCTCAATCTTAATACTATTAGTTTAGAAATTCAAAGTATCACTTTAGAAATCAAAAATAAGGATGCTCAAATCAATGTGACTAAAGATAAAATAGCTGAAGTTTTACGTCAGTTATATTTAGCTGACCAAAAAAATTTATTAGAAATTCTCCTGCTCCATGAAAGATTAGGAGACTTTTTTGACCAGTTAAATTATTTGCAGGAATTACAAAATACTTTGCAATCTAATGTAGATTATTTACAAAAATTAAAAGTTGAATTAGAAAATCAACAGCAGAATTTATCTAATAAAAAAATAAAATTATTGGATATTAAAAAATCATTGGAGATTTCCCAATCTCTATTAACCGCTACTAAGGAGGAAAAAACTTATTTAATTCAACAAACCAAACAATCAGAAAATCGCTATCAATTATTATTAGCTCAAGCTATCTCTGAACAAGAATCTGCTAATCTTGATATTCAACGAATGGAATCAGAATTAAGACAAAAAATAGCTAATGAAAAAGAATATACTCAATTATCCGATGCTAATTTTATTTGGCCCATTAATCCAGCTTTGGGTATCACCGCTTATTTTCATGATCCAGATTATCCTTTTAGAAAATACTTTGAACATCCAGCTATAGATATCAGGGCTAAACAAGGTACACCAATTAAAGCTGCTGCTTCGGGTTACGTAGGAAGAGCTAAAGATGCAGGCTATGGTTATAGTTATATTATGTTAATTCATGGCAATAATTTTTCTACTGTTTACGGTCATGTTTCAAAAATAAATGTTTCCGAAGGAGATTTTGTAACCAAAGGACAAATTATTGGTTTAAGTGGTGGGTTACCCGGCACTCCTGGCGCGGGCAGATTAACCACTGGAGCTCATTTACACTTTGAATTACGTTATAATGGTTTGCCTATTGACCCTTTGGAATATCTACCATAATAGGGGAGATGTAATGTAAGATAATAACGCGGATTGTTAAAACAGCGATAAAAAGTATATTAATTTATTATCAGACAAAAAATAATTTAGCATATTTTTGCTATCAAACTGTCCTAAAAATATACCTCTTTGATAAAATGGGAGAGGTTTAAAATTTGAATAATCTTTAATATTAAGCGTCGCACAATAAATCTTATACGAAGCATAAGATATGCTATAGTAATCTAAAACTATAAAAGAGTGAAATGCTAGAATTCAGCACATTATTTTTATCTTTAGCCTTCTTTTTCAAGAGTTCACGGCGTTTTATATCGTTTCCATAATTAAAAGTAAATACTTAAAAATTATACCTAGCTAGTATTATTATCCAAGACCTACTATTAAGCGAAGTTAACTATTATTAGATGATTCATCTTTTGATGATTCGTTTTTGCTTTTATCATATATTGTTGTTGGTTTTATCTTAATAAAAATTGATTCATATCGATTTGATCAAATTAATAAAATTTAGTTAATTATATTTAATTTTCAGTTAAGTGTCGTAAAATATTTATTTGAGCTTAATATATGCTTTGCCAAATCTAACATCAATATAATCAATCTTGTTTCTATCATCTTTATATTTCTGCTCTATAATCTGCTTTAATAAATTAGCTTGTTCATAAACATCAGTAACGCTAGAAATATAAACCAGCCACCCCTCACTTGTTTTAATATACAAAGTAGGCCAATCTGCTTCTTTAATATCTACATATTCTATACCTCCCGGAATTTTTAATTGCTCCCAGTCAAATAAAAATTTTTCCAAAAAATCAATTATTTGTTTAGATGTTACCTGACTGCCAACATTAACAACTTCTATACTACTCTTAAACAAAGGTAAATCTGGTTCTTGGGTTCTATCAGCAATACTATCTATCACCACTCCCCTCTTATCTAATAGATATAACCCGCTTCCTGCCTGCCAAACAGCTATTACCGGATTTTCTTTTACCTGCACTCGCAACACACCAGGCCAAGAGCGGAAGAAATTAATTTCTGAAACATACATTTTTTGGGCAATATACTCTTGGCATGCTTTATGGCTAAAAACTAGTAAATTATTTTGCGGTAGAATATAAAATTTAGGCTGGGCTATACATTCCCACACTAATTGCTCAATTCTATTATTAATCAAGCGTGAACTAGTAGCTGAAAGAATTACATTGCGTATTTTAAATAATGGCGAATAAAGTAATAAAGCAATAATTATTAGTAGAGATAATAAAATTGCTCGCTTAAACCAAACAGTTTTTGGATTAGCTTGTGACACATTATAACTTCTAGCTAATTCAAAGGAAGTGACCGGTAAACGATAAGTTTTTTTAGCAAACCGTTTATTAATAATTCTCCGACGTGCCATATATTATTTATACCATTTCTCTTTTGGTTGATAAGAAGTATGCAGCTTAGATTTCTCCTGAAATCTTTCTAAAGCTAATTTAATTAATACCTCTAGTAATTTAGAGTAAGGTAATCCTGAGGCTTGCCATAATTTTGGATACATACTAATAGAAGTAAAACCAGGAATGGTATTAACTTCATTAATATAAATCCGCCAAGGATTTTTTTGCACCAAAAAATCAACTCGCGCCATACCAGATAAATCAAGTGCTTTAAATGCTTGTACCGCTAATTGGCGTACGCGTAACATTATTTTTTTAGGTAAAGGCGCAGGAATTATAGTTTTAGATTTACCATCAACATATTTAGCATCATAATCATAAAATTCTCCCGACGGCATTATTTGACCAGCGATTGATGCTTTAGGTTTATCATTACCTAAAACAGCGCATTCTATCTCCATCGCTCGCTCAATACTTTTTTCTATAATTAGCCGTCGATCATATTTAAAAGCTAATCTAATAGCAGGTTTTAATTGTTTTTTATTATAAACCTTGCTAATTCCGACCGAAGATCCTAAATTCGCCGGTTTAACAAAACAAGGAAAATTAATTATTTTCAATACTTTACTTATTATTTTTTTATTGTTTTTATCAAGTGTCGTAAAATATATAAATTTGGGAGTAGGAATTTGACAAGCGTTAAAAATTTCTTTTTGAATAATTTTATCCATTCCTACTACCGAACCTAAAACTCCAGTACCGACATAAGGAATACTGGCTAATTCCAATAACCCCTGCACTGTACCATCTTCACCAAAAGTTCCATGGAGTACAGAAAAAATAACATCTACTTTACTATTAATTTGGCTGAGTGATTTTAATGTCCTGGCTCCCCTCTTCCAAGGTTCAGGAACTAAAAAACCACGCAAGTTTTTGGTAATAACTTTTCCATTTTTTAAGTAATCTAAAGATTTGCTGCCAATTATCCATTCACCAGATTTGGCAACGCCTATAGGCACTACCTGATATTTTTTCCTATCTAAATTTTTTATAACCGATGCCGCCGACACTAACGAAACCTCATGTTCTACCGACCGTCCGCCAAATAAAACTCCAACTCTTAATTTTCTTTTAGACATAAAAACTTTTACCAATTTATTGTATCAAGCTAATTGTTTATTGACAATCTTAATTATTTCGTATTAACCTAGCACTAATTGTATAGAGAAAATTCAAAAAAAATAAAAATCAAGTAGTTTAATAATGGAAAAATTTAAAAAATAGTTCATTGGTTGATCATTATAATTGGTCCACTTCTCAAATTAATTAAATAAGATGATAAAATTAATATAAAAGAACCATCTTTGTAAGAGATTGTTCTTGTTTATAAAAATTATTACACTAGTACTCTCGGTAACTTCGGATTAATTCTGGTGACCACTTCATAATTAATCGTGCCAATTTTTTTGGCTATTTCATCAGCAGTAATTTCCTCATTACCTTGTTTCCCAATCAATACCACTTCATCTCCTACTTTTACTTTCTTAACTGCTGTTACATCTATCATAGAAATATTCATACAAATTCTGCCGATAATAGGGCAACGCTGACCGTGAATTAATACCACACCTTTGTTAGATAATTTTCTATCATATCCTTCCCAATAGCCGACTGGGATGGTTGCCATCATGGTTGCTCTTTTGGTTATAAAAGTTCTGGCGTAACCAACTGGTATGCCTTTTGGCAAATTTTGAATTTCTATAATTTTAGTTTTCCAAGTTAAAACCGGCTTAAGTACAAACCCTGGATGTACTTTTTTTACTAATTGTCGATTCTCTGCTGATGGCCATAAACCATATAAACCAATGCCTAAGCGTGCTAAATTTAAGTGTGATTTAGGAACACTAGTTATAGCAGCAGTACAAGCAATGTGTTGAATAATATTAGATGGAATATCAGTTTGATTAGTTTTAATAAATCTTTTAAAATTAACCAGCTGTTTTTTTAAAAAAGTTTTATCCTGATCTTCGGCAGTAGCAAAATGCGAGACAATACCTTCTAGCTTTAAACATGACGATTTAACTATCTGCTGCAACAAATCTTTAGCTTGTTTAGGAAAAAGCCCTAATCTGGCCATACCAGTTTCCAGCTTGAGATGTACTAAAGCTGGGCTTCCTGCTATTCTAGAAGCCTTTTCTAAGGCCTTAATTTGCCCTATTTCATAGACCATAAACGATATATGGCTCTTGATAGCTTTAGCTAAAATAGACGCATTATAGGGCAAATAATGGCTTAATATTAAAATTGGTAATTTTTTGGCTAATCTTCGCAATTTTAATGCCTCTTCTAAATAAGCCACTCCCAACCAATCAATTTTGCTAGATTCTTCACATATTTTGGCCACTAATTCCATACCATGACCATAGGCGTTGGATTTAATAACAGCCATTAATTTTGTTTTTTTAGATAACAAACGACAGTGAGTGTTAATATTATATAGCAACGCTCTTTTGGAAATTTCCAACCAAGAATAAATGGCAAATGTCTGCATGTTTTAAGCCTTTCCAATTATTACCTTCTTACCATTCATATAAGGCTGCAGCACTTCGGGAATTTTAATTGTACCATCAGCTTGCTGATAATTTTCTAAAATTGCCAGTATAGTACGACCCATAGCAAACGCCGTTCCATTTAACATATGCACCAATTCATTTTTACCACTAATAGTTCTATATTTTATATTCAAACGACGGGACTGAAAATCAGTGGTGGTAGAACAAGAATGAGTCTCACGATATTTACCCTCACTCGGTATCCAGGTTTCAATATCATATTTTCTAGCTGCTGGATCGCCCAAATCTGCTGTACACATTTTAATTACTTGATAAGGTAATTTTAATCCTTGCATTAATTTTTCCTCTAAACTTAATATCAACTCGTGTTCTTCATCGGACCTATCTGATGTGCTATATATAACCATTTCTAATTTATCAAATTGATGTACTCGTAAAATACCTTTGGTATCTTTACCATAAGAACCAGCTTCACGCCTAAAACAAGTAGAAAAAGCTACATAACGAAGGGGTAAATCTTCTTCACGGAACACTTCGTTCATATGCATCGGACCCACTGATTGTTCAGCAGTGCCAACAAAATACTGCTTATCTTTTTCTAAATAGTAAGTTTCATCCTCGCCACCATGCTCTAAATATCCCATAGCACGCATCGATTTTTCATTAATAATAACTGGGGGTAATACTGGTATAAAACCGTTTTTTACTAAAAAATCAAAACCATATTTTAACAATGCAAGCTGTAATAATACAGCATCATTTTTTAAATAACCAAAACGCGAACCAGAAACTTTAGCCGCTCGCTCAATATCAATTAAATCATGAAGTTTAGCAAGTTCCATATAACTCCTGGGTTTAAAATCAAACTTTGGTAGTTTGCCAACTTGTCTTAAAACTTCATTGTCTGATTCATCTTTACCAATTTTAACATCAGGCTTTGGCATGTTAGGAATTTCTAAAACCAAAGTTTCCAGTTTTTCAGCTACTGACTTTAATTCATTTTCTTTAGACTTTAATTCTTCTTTTTGTTTCCGAGCCATTTCCCTATCCTCGCTCTTTTGGTGCCGACCTTGGCGTAAAGAATCCACTTCGGTTTGCAAAGCCCGACGTTTCTCATCTAATTCTAAAATAGCTTTAATGTCAACTTTACGGCCCTTGTCCCTAGCGCCTTTTTCTACTTCTTTAGGATTTTCACGAATTAATTTTATGTCGATCATAAATTAACGATGCTGAAAAAACTTAATTATATTGATAATTTCTTTAATTAATAACAAAATTGCCAAAATTAAAAATATAAATAGTCCCCATGATTCTCCAGTATGTGCAAATCTCTTAAAAAGAAAATAAGAATATTCATCAAAAATAATTACTGTCAATATATAAACGATACTTCCATAAAAAAATATGTGATCAATTAAGTATATCTGTTTATTTGAATTATTATCCAACAATTTATACAGCCCAAAAAGTTTAAATGACAAAATTGATATCAGACCAACAAATAGGGGGGCTAAAAGAAGAGGATAAAGAATTGCATCCAAACCTACTTCATTTTTAGATTCAATAAAAATTCTAATAAAGACTACGACTAATAAACAATAAAGTATGCTATAAATAACAAGTTTAAATCTGCGCCACATATTTCTCTAATTTCTTAAGATAAGGTTCAAGTTTTATTATAGCGTTTTTACGGTGATTTAGGTAGTCATCATAATTTTTTGTGTCTTTTTGTACTTCCGCTGCTACCTTGCCTAATTTAGGTAAATAAAAAATAGAGCGAAAAGGAAATCTGGGGATTAAAATATCGCTAGGTTTTAGAGTTATAAAACCATCAACAGAAAATTTGGCGATATGTAACTCGTCAGGCGAAATCATCAAGGCCACTGCCGCGGTCATATGAGCGGTTCTCTTTTCTTCCGGCACGCCTTCCAACCGCCTTAAAGCCTCGTTAATCAACTCCTGATCAGTCGCTTCTGGTTTATCTGGACCAAAGATGCGCCTAGAATAAACTCCCGGCCAACCATTTAAAACATCAATTTCTAAACCTCCATCATCAGCCAAAACTGGAAGACTAATAAGTTTAGCATAATGACGCACTTTTAATTCAGCATTTTCTTCAAAAGTTTTACCAGTTTCTTCTATGGATGGTAAATTTAAATCGGCTAAAGATAATAATTCTAAATTATATCGCGCTAAAATTCTTTTAAAATCATTGAACTTCGCTTGGTTTCTAGTGGCAATTAGCAATTTATTCATATAATATTAACTATTCCACCCTTCGTACGAATTAGGCCAAGATCTATATGTATATATTCTATAGTCCTAAGCTAAGGGCAATTTCCTGCATCGCTTTAAGTTCTATCTCTATTAATTGATCAAGAGTTAATCCAATCATTTCTTCGCATTTGGAAATAATTTCCCTATTTACTCCGGCGGCAAAAGATTTATCTTTAAATTTCTTTTTAACTGACGATGTTTTAACACTGGCTAATTTTTTATCCGGCTGTACAAAAGCACAAGCCACTATCAAGCCAGTTAATTCTTCCGCGCACCACAGGGCTTTTTCTAAAAGGGTTTTTGGCTCTATTCCGTGCATATGATTATGCACCCTCACCGCCTCTACAATTTCAGGTTGAAAACCAGCTTGTTTTAGCCATTCCGCGCCAATTAATGAATGTTGCTCTGGTGTGGATTCTGTTTGTTCCCAATCAATATCATGCACCAAGCCGGTTATTCCCCACACTTCTTCATCTTCACCAAAATGCCGCGCCAGTGCAGCCATAATCGCTTCTGACGCCAAAAGATGCTTCAAAGTAAAATCTTTGTGTACTTTTTCTTGAACTAATTTCCAAGCTTCCTCGCGGGTCATACTATATTTTTCTTTGGCTGGACGCGTTTAGTTATCAAAATAATCAAATACGCAATAAGGGCAGCTAATAATAAATCAATCGATGCTGATTGGAAATCATATTTAGTTGTATTTTCACTACTTAATCTAGATTTTGTTAAATAAGTAAGTGGAAACCTATAAGTATAATTTTCTTGAAAAAATGGTTCTATTGATTGGTAAGATAATAAATTTGAAGAATCTATACTTGGCTCTACATAATAAAAACGTATACCTATAAATTCCACTTCATAACCAGGCGACGAACAATACTGAGTATTAAAACAACCCTCTCCAGTTCTAATACCACCAAAAATAATTAATAAAACAACAAAACTAATAATATATACGACTAAATTCTTTTTCATATAATAAAATTAATTTTTAAAATTTTTCAAAGTAAAATCTCTATGTACTTTTTCCTGAACCAATTGTCAAACCTGATCGCGAGTCATGGTGTATTTTCTTCGAATTGTGTCTGAATATAATCCATGAAATAAATAATGAAAGTAATGCTACTACTATTAGATTGCCCAGCGTTCCTAAAACAGAAAAAGGTTGCCCTAATTCATACTGACCACCTGTTACACTAGGCGCAATAATGATGGTGTGCGTGATATAACCAAAAGGTATTCCGTAAATATAGTGATCTTCACTACCACCAGCTCCCAAACAGGCCAAACTATTTTCTGGGTAGCTGTGCGTTGGAACAGATGATTTAATATCTTTAAACAAAGGAAATCCTACAAACGAAAGTTGATAATTAATATATTGAAAACCTTCTTTAATACAATCCGTATCAATACTAGTTTTTCTATATTGCCAGAATGAAACTGATAACAAAAATAAAATTATTGTCGAATATACAAAAACTTTTTTATACTCATAAAGACTAAGATTTAATCTTCATTGGTGGGAAGAGGACAGTTTCCCTTACTGGTTTATCCATAATAAAAGCAAATAATCTTTCACTAAAACCAAAACCAGCGGCCGGTGGCATACCATATTCTAGCGCCGTGATAAAGTCTTCATCCAACATTTGTGCTTCACTATCCCCTGCTTCTCGCAATTTAGCCTGCTCTTCAAAACGCGCCCTCTGATCAGCCGGATCATTAAGCTCTGAAAAACCATTGCCTAACTCAGAGCCTGCCACAATAATCTGCATTCTTTGCACACGTTCAGGATTTTTTGAATCACGTTTAGCCAAAGGCGAAACCTCTACTGGATGATTTATTAAAAACAACGGTCCCTGCACTTTTGGCCTAACTAATTTTTTCCAATATAAATCAATTAAACGCCCTAAACCAAAACCAGGCTCATAACGCACATTGTGCTTATCTAAGAGCTTTTTAAGCTCAGTAAGTTTAATAGTTGATAATTCCACCTTTGTAATCTCCTTTATAAGTTCAAAATAATCTTTTTTAGGCCACTTACCACTCCAATCAATGGTTTTACCTTGGTAGATAGTTTTAAGTCCACCAGTAATTTTTTTGACAATCTCCTGATACATCTTTTGGCAAAAATCCATTAGCATATTATAATCAGTATAAGCCCAATAAAATTCACACATATCATAATCCTGTAAGTGTTCAGTATCTATTCCTTCATTACGGAAAACCTTGCCGATTTCAAAAATCTTTTCAAAACCGCCAACTAATAATTTTTTTAACGGCAACTCTAAAGAAATGCGTAAATAAAAATCCTGATTTAATTTATCATGATGAGTCCGAAATGGATTAGCGTCAGCGCCACCAGCTACAGCCTCTAAAGCAGGAGTATCTACTTCCATAAACCCTGCTTTGGTTAAAAATTCTCGTACGCTTTGCCAAAATAAAGATTTTTTTACAAATAATTCGCGTACCTCGGGATTCATTATTAAATCCAAATAACGTTGACGTAATCTAGTTTCCACATCTTTAAGCCCGTGATATTTTTCTGGTAAAGGATGTAAGGCTTTAGCTAATAACTCAATTTGCGAACATAATAAGGTAAGCTCACCTCTTTTGGTTTTAACTAAAATACCAGTTACGCCAATAATATCGCCTATATCCAAAAGGTTAGCTAATTGCCAAACTTTATTTTCACAGCTATTCTCGGTAAAAGCAATTTGCATTTTACCAGATTGATCTTGAATATGCGCAAAAATTAATTTGCCATGTGCACGCAAAGTCATTAAACGGCCAGCAGTTGATAATTCCTTGCCAGAAATTTTTATATCATCAGTTAACTCTGGTAACTTTCCGCCAGAAGCTTTGGCTAATAAATCGGTAATATTAAATTCTTTATTAAAATCAGCTGGATAGCTAGGGCCTAATTTTTTAGCCTGGGCAAATTTATCCTGCCTACTTTTAATTTCTTCCTGTTCTCTTAAACCCATAATACCTTTATTTTATGAAATTATGAGTAAAAAGACAACTAAAAACCCAAGGTGCTGTCCGTGGGTTTTAAATTACTTAACTGCTACAATTTTATATCTAACTATACCCTTTGGCACCTGCACCTCTATATTCTCCCCTACTTTATGACCAATAAACGCTTGGCCTAAAGGCGATTCATTAGAAATACTACCATTAGCAGGATTAGCTTCACTAGAACCAACAATAGTAAAGGTTTGTTGTTTTTTCTTATCTTCCTCAAATACTGTAACTTGAGAGCCAATTTTAATATAACCGTCGGTCTTTGAATTATCAATCAGTTCCGCATTTTTCAAAATATTCTCAATTTCTATAATACGTCCTTCATTAAATGCCTGAACGTTTTTAGCCTCAGCATACTCCGCATTCTCAGATAAATCCCCTAGCTCTTTAGCATCTTGAATACGGGCAGCAATATCTTTACGAGCTTGCTTTAATCGGGCCAATTCCTGTTTAAGCTTAGCCAATCCTTCAGCTGTAATATATGTTTGATCTTGTGACATAAAATCCTCTAACAAATTTAATAAAAGCTCCCGGCATTAGGGTGGTATAGATAAAAGGCTACTACCTCTTAGTAAAAATGTCAAGGGGATATGTGGGGTTAAACGCGGGAATTAAATAGAATCATAGCATCATCCCTCATCCCCTACCCGCCGTAATTCCGATAAAACGGGATAAGGGGGGTTAAGAGAATTTTGGTTTATAGTCGATTTTGGGCATACCAGGAAAAGATTTCCCTAGCTATGGGTACTGCTACTGTGCTACTATCTCCACCGTCTTCTATTAAAACCACTACTACTATAGATGGATCATTATATGGTGCAAAACCAACAAACCAAGAATGTGGTGGCTTGCCAGCAGAAGTTTGGGCAGTACCTGTTTTACCGCCAACTTGAATAGGTAAATCACCCAGCAACCTAGCACTACCCGAAGTAATTGTTTGCCGCATCGCTTTAACTACTATACTGAGATTTTCCTCACTAATAGGAACGGTTTTAATAATTTCTGGTTCAATTAAATTTGTTTGCTCACCTTCTACCAGCGCTTTAACTAAATGCGGTTTGAATAATAAACCACCATTAACTAAAGCACTATAAGCCACGCCAAGTTGTAAAGGGGTGGTTAAAAAATTACCTTGGCCAATGGATAAGTTATAAGTATCGCCCAAATACCACCGCTCGCCAATAATTTTTTCTTTCCAAGCTTCATCTGGCACTAAACCAGAGGCTTCACCTGCTAAATCAACACCGGTTTTGCTACCAAAATTAAAAGATTTTAAATATTTGGCAATTTTAGTTACTCCCAAACCTGATTTATCTTCATAACCGCCACCTATTATATAAAAAAAGGTATTAACGGATTCAGCAATAGCTTTAAAAAGATCAGTTACCCCGTGACCGCCAGCCTTCCAATCAGCAAAAAACCTATTTCCCGCCCAAATGCCGCCCGTGGATACAACTGTAGTTTTAGTAGTAATAATACCTTCGTTTAAAGCAGCGGCTGCTAACACTGGCTTAATAGTAGAACCCGAAGGATATTCTCCGCTAATTGCCCTATTAAATAACGGCTTATTTTGATCTGTTAACAACTTTACTGATTCTTTGGAATGACCTGGCGAAAAAACTTGGGGATCAAACAAAGGTGCTGAAACTAAAGATAATATTTCTCCGGTTTTAGGATTTAACACTAAAGCCGCTCCTTTACTTTTGCCATAATTTTTTATTTGTCTAACTAAACTTTGAGCGACTTTTATTTGTAAATCGCTATCAATAGTTAAAATTAATCTTTTGCCTTCTTGTGGGTCGATTTGAGCAAAAACTTTTCTAGACTTACCTAAATTATCTACTTCTATCTCACGTTTACCTGGCTTACCTCTTAATTCATCTTCATACCAAGCTTCAATACCTAATCTACCTATATAATCAGTTAACAAATAATCTTTGGTGGTTTGCTTATATTCTGCCAAAGTTAAAGGACTCATATAGCCTAAGATGTGCCCGGCATAAGTGCCTAATAAATAATTACGACGGGTAGAAATGGTTATATTTACTCCTGGCCACTTAGCTTGTCTGCTAATTAACTGTAAAGCTAAATCGTGAGAAATATTTTCCTCTAAAACCAAAGGTTGATACGAACGCCAATCTATATCATTTAGCAAAGACTGATTGGTTAAAGTAGGTAAAAAACTTTTAAGCTGTTCCCATTGCTGCAATCTAGCTGATTCAGTTTTTGGCCAATCAGCTGGAGTCATAGTTACAATATATTGAGGAACGTTTTCTACCAACTCTTTGCCATTACGGTCGGTAATTATTCCCCTCTGTGCCGGCAAGGTTTCTAATCTTATTCTATTACCTTCAGCAATAAAACGATATTCTTCGCCTTTTATCACCTGCAGCCATAAAACTCTAAAGTATAATAAAGAATAAACTACTATTACTACCCACAAAAAAACTGCTGTTACTCGTAGTTCAATAACTCGCCGTAAACTACCCAACTCTTTTGAGGGAATACCAGTGCCCTCATATAATCTATCAGAAAAACCAGGCAAAGCACGATCGTTAATTTCGCCGCCTTTTACTTGAATAGTAAAAGGATTTTTATCTCGTAACATTGTTAAGATAAAAAAATTTATTAATTAACCAATAACTTGGAGCAAAAACCGTCAAAGTAATTAAATAAGTTAAGATAAAATTTAATAAATAATCTAATAAATATAACCAATGCGGATACATAACCTGATCACCCAGATAATATGGCAGCCAAGCTAAACACCAATGAATTAAAAAATAACCAATTAACCAAAAACTTAAACCAAATATCTTAGCGCCAAAGGTTAAAAGTGTTAAACGCTTAATC
Source organism: Candidatus Veblenbacteria bacterium (assembly GCA_037439965.1). GTDB lineage: Bacteria > Patescibacteriota > Patescibacteriia > Veblenbacterales > UBA10138 > JBBIVB01. The sequence goes on from JBBIVB010000001.1 coordinate 73,238, forward strand.
ACTACTTTTGACCAAATAAAATGAACTAATAATAAAGTTAATAAATTAATAGGTAAAGATAAAGAATAAATTAAATCCATCACTACTGCCTGTAAATAAATAACGACTAAACCGACAGGTTTGTTGTATAAAAAATAAACTACCACCCCTAAAGCTAAAAACAAAGCTAGGTTATACGACACCAAACTATTGATAAAACCTTGTAAAGCTAAGCTAAAAACTACTAGTAATAAGGCAAAAATAATTTTCATTTACTTTATCACTACTTGTAAAATTCCTAACTTATTTAAATCAAGAGGAGAAACTACTACTGCTTCCTGAAATAAATCCCCTTCATGATACTCCACCGCCGCAATACTGCCCAAAACTATTCCGCGGGGTATTAATTCATCTAAACCGCTAGTTATTACTAACTGGCCAGTTTTAACCTCTTCATTACTTGGTAATAATTTAATTTTAGTAGCTAAATTAAATTCGCCTTCTGCTAGACCACGAGTAGTTTGATTATTTAAAATTTCTACCGTAGTAGAAAATAATGGGGAGTTAACCAAAATCATCTCGGCTACCTGAGGCTGAACTTTAACCACTACTCCAACCAACGTGCCGCCTGATAATACAGGGTAACCTAATTTAATATTACTAGTGCTACCCCTGTTTAATAAAAATGAAATACCTGTTTCGTCTTGCCTTTTACCAATGATTTCTACTCCCACTGTGGTAAATTCCTGACGAGGTAATAAAGATAATTCGCGCCGCAGTTGTTCATTTTCTAATCTTAATCTTTTTAATTCTGCCTGGCTTACTACTTCTATATTAGCCGCTTCACTATCCCCCACTCCAGTTTGTTTTAAATCCAAACCTGTTTGATAGCCATAATAAACAGGAACAGAAGTATAAAAACTTAAACTACTTAAAATATTCTGCCACCAACTAGTGCGCCAGATAATTAGCCCTGCGATAATTGCTAGAAAAATGGCAAGGGGGATTATATATTTGCGAAACCACATAAAACTATTACCTTATCTCGGTTGATTCCCGCGGCGGCAATAATAAATCTTTGGTGTGTTCCAAATCTTCTAAAATTATCCCTGCACCCCTGACTACACAAGTTAAAGGATCATCAGTTACTTGCACTGGAATAAACAATTCCGCTGATATCAACTTATCTAAGCCTTTTAGCAACGAACCGCCGCCCACCATAATAATTCCACGCTGGTATATATCGGCTGCTAATTCTGGAGGGGTTTGCTCAATAGTAGACCTAATATTTTCAATAATTAACTTAATAATCTTAAGTAAAGCTTCTCTGATTTCTGTTTCACTTACCATAACCTCTCGCGGTAAACCAGTAATTAAATGACGTCCGCGGACATTTATATTTAAAGGTTTGCTTTGTGGTATAGCTGAACCAATTTTTATTTTAACTTCCTCAGCAGTCTTTTCACCAACCAATAAATTAAAATTTTCTCGTAAATAATGAATGATGCTATCGGTTAACTCATCACCAGCGACGCGTAAAGATTGCGAAGTAACCACTCCGCCTAAGGAAATTACCGCAATTTCTGTAGTACCACCGCCAATATCAACCAACATATTACCACTAGGGTCCCTAACAGGTAATCTAGCACCCAAAGCTGCAGCCATTGGCTCCTCTACCAATAAAACTTCCCTGGCGCCAGCTGATAACGCCGCGTCTTCTACTGCTTTACGTTCTACTTCAGTTACATCTAATGGAATACCAATAACTACTCTTGGCCTAGCTGCTAATCTAAAACCTTCTTTGTGCACGCGGTCAATAAAATATTTAAGCATTTTTTCTGTTACTTCAAAATCAGAAATAACACCATCTACTAGGGGTCTGGTAGCAATAATATGCGGCGGGGTTTTACCTAACATTTTTCTAGCTTCTTCTCCTACAGCTAAAATTTGATCCGAACGAGTATTCACCGCCACGATTGATGGCTCATTAATAATAATTCCCCTATCCTTCACATAAACCAGCGTATTAGCCGTGCCTAAATCTATAGCCATATCACGACTAAAGGCGGCAAATAACTTCTTTAGCATACGCCTAAAGTTTAACTCTTTTTAATTTTTTGTCTAGACCTTGCGCTGAATAATAATTTTATTCAGCAACTCTTTAAGAGTAACGATTTTAATTTCATCGGTAGCGCGATTCTTTAATTCCACTTTATCTTTGGTTTTTTCACTCACCACTGCACGTAAAGGCAAACCAATTAGATCAGCATCATTAAATTTTAAACCAGCCGATTCATCACGGTCGTCATACAATACCTCTATGCCTTGCTTTAATAAAGATTGATATAATTTATCAGCCGCGGTTTTAATTTTTTTATCCTGACCTAAAACCAACAAGTGTACTAAATATGGCGCCACACTAGCAGGCCAAATAATTCCTTTATCATCATGGTTTACTTCTACAATAGTTCCCATTACTCGCCCCGGACCAATACCATATGACGCCATCACTACTGGATGTTTTTTTCCAGACTCATCAGTATAAAATAAACTTAAAGCTTCGGAAAATTTAGTTCCCAGTTTGAAAATATTTCCTACTTCCACACTTTTACCATAATGCAAAATTCCTTTATGACAAATTGAGCAGGTTTTGTCTTCTTGACCTTTGGCTAATTCGGCATTTTGGGCAAAATTACAGTTATCACAATAAATTATAGCGTCCTCACCGGCTTCAGTTAAAACCTGAAATTCGTGGCTATATTTCTTGGTAAAAGCACCACCCGAAGCCTCCACAACCAAAGCTTTTAAACCACATCTAGCAAATATTTTAAGATAAGCAACCTTAACTACTTCATAATATTTATCTAAATCATCTTCAGAGGCGTGAAAACTATATAAATCTTTCATTACAAACTCGCGTGTTCTAATAATACCTGATTTAGCCCGCGGCTCGTTTCTGAATTTTGTTTGCAATTGATAAACGTACTTGGGTAAATCACGATATGAGGAAATAAAACGCTTGGCTATCCGAGTTATTGGCTCCTCGTGTGTCCACGCTAAACCAACAGCAGTACCCGTCTTCTCATTAAACTTATACATTATTTCCTCTGGTGTTACCCAACGATTAGTTGCTTCCCAAAGCTCCCTCGGCTGCAGCGAAGTCATTTCCATTTCTTGTCCGCCAATAGCATCCATTTCTTCCCGAATAATCTGCTCAATCTTTTTAAAAACGCGCCAACCCAAAGGAAGATAACTATAGGCACCCGCCATTTGTTTATCAACAAACCCGGCTTTAATTAAAAGTTGCGCATTAATCGCCTGTTCATCAGCTGGTACGGTTTTAGAAGTTTTAGTAAATAATTCAGATTGTCGCATAACTAAAGGATAACAAATTTTAATTAAGAAACAAGAACCTGACGCTGTCCTTTATATTCGCTATAAATTAAATAAACGATAACTATATCAATCATGGTAAAAATGGCTAGCCATACGGAATGTGTATGATAATCTCTAAAAAGCTGATAAATAATAAACAAAGTCATTACAGTACAAGCCATAGGATACGACCATTTTTTATTTCTCCGTAAGCCACTTACTAAAACTACTTTCACTAAACTATAACTAATCAAATATAAAGCAATAAATATTTTAGTATCAATAGATAGATGATTAGCAAAATCAACTAGAGCATTAGCAATTATATCATCAGGATCTTCAATTAATTCATATCTAGTAAAAAAATTAAATACTTTAATTATGCTGCCGGTACTAATAAATAGAACGACTAAACCACCCAAGAATCCTAAAATACCATCAATGCCTTTAATTAATAAACCCACGCGAAATAATTTGTGTTTGTCTAATATAATTTTTAAATCTACCATAGTTTATAAAGTTGTAATTGGTCTAAATTGAGTAATATAAAATTTACCAGCACTATAAGCCCATTCAATATCTTGCGGAGATTTATAGTGTTTTTCTATACTAAGGCATATTTTAGCTAACTCCAGAATTTGCTTACCAGTTAACTTTTGCTTACCAATTTTATCTTTAATAATATTTTTCCAAACATTACCTCCCTGTACCATGCCTTCTAAATAACGCGATAAGCCATAGCACGCCTTTATAATCATTTGATTTTTATCTTTAGTAACTGGGTAATAGTAAAAGCAATACCAGCGATTTCTGACTGCATCATAGCCTGCACTACCACGGCCACGGAAACTTTAGCTTTATGTAATTTTTTCTCATGAAGATAGAAAATAGCGCGCGGCGTAAATAATGAGGACCAACAATCCTTTACTCTTTTAAGCAAAGTTTTTAATTGGTGTTTAAATAGGTTTCTAACTCCCCTACCCATGAGGCTTGTGAGTAATCCTCTGCTGTAACACTAGAGCGAACAGCAATCAATTTTACTTTGAGTTTTTTAAATTCTGTTAAAATTATTTTTTGTAAATCTTTTGGCATTTTAGCTTTATTTATCATATCCCGAATAACTCGTGAAACTCGTTCTATTGTACTTACTTCATCATATTTTACATTTTTTAGTTAAGCCTCAATATCTACTTCCAAATCAGTTTCGTGAAAAATCTGTTAAAAGCCGATGTCAATATTACAAACCCCGGCGGCACGGGAATACCAGCTTGAGTCATCTCTCCTAAACTCGCCCGTTTACCACCAGCTAAATGAACATCTTTTTTGGAAATTTTAGTAAAAGCTAAAATATGTGTTTCCATACATCAAAAGTTTACCAAAGCCTCTTACTCTTGACAAATTTACTAAAATTAACGGTTAAAGTGAAAAAATCGTAAATTATAATTAAAATCAATCAAAAAAGCCAATAAAATGTCAAGGAGTTAAAAGTGAAGACTTTAATATACTGGAAACACTTGTAAAAACCTGGCTAACGCTCTGTACAATTATGAGTTCATTAGGTATTATCGCAATCGTTTATGAGATCATCGCGGAAATCGACGACAACCAGCTATTCTAAAATTGAAAAAATGTTCGCACTAATGAAAGATGGAGAAACCGGCCTCGTTGTTGGCCACTCTACTTTTGGACCATAAAGACACATCACATCTTTACTATTAGTACCTTTGAACAAAGACATCATAAAAGCATCAAAAAGCCGTTCTAACCAAGGTTCCCAATAATAACTCAGACTTTCTTTTTTATTTGATTTTTATTCATATCTTCTTAATTATACCTTTATTGGCGTCAACTTCTACCATATCTCTATCTTTTAATACCTCTAAGATACTTTTGATTCCAACAATACAAGGCGTCCGCAACTCTCGTGCCACGATGGCAGTGTGACAAATTACCCCTCTATCTTCTGTTACATACAATAGCCGCCGCATTTTTCATGGCTGGTACTAGTGCAGGAAAGGTAGTATGAGAAACCATAATATCTCCCTGTTTCATTTTAGGAATATCTCTTCGGGCATATTAATAATCCTAACTAGACCTTTAGCTAATCCTGGGCAAGCACAGGTACCACTTAAATTACTAATTTTAATCTTTAGCTCCCGCTCAAATTTTTGTTTACCTATAAATTTTTTAGCCTCCTTACTAACCAATACCCTTTGTTTACCATTACTAAAATATACCACACTAAATTTCATCCGTTCGTTAGCTAACCGGGAAAAATCTTTCCCTTTAAGAACTAACGGCAATTCTTTAGGTAATAAATATTTTGTTTACAATAATGACAATCCAGCACGTCTGCTAATTTCCGCTAAAATAAAATCTAACACAAAACAACCGTGAAAATAGCAATCTTTACGAAAACCTTTAATCCATATGATATCAGCCATTATATCAAACAGATGCTTTTCCTTATTTGATAATTTAAGTTCTTTGATGATTTTTCTGCGGACACGAGCAACTTTATTCATTTTGATACGCATTTTCTTTAATTCGGCATCCGGATTAACATCCTCATGCAATAAGCCACGCCAAACCTCTAGATAATAATCAAAAGTATAAGCCGGACCCAAATAAGTGTAAGGCACCCAACACCACTTTTGATAATGGTTGTATAACCGTTTTTTTATGCTAACCGATAACGAGGGAAATTGTTTTAATAATTCAGAAGTTGTATTACTAATAAACCAATATTTAACTTTTTTATTTTTTCTTAATACTCTTAAAATTCTAAATGATTCGATTTCTTCCTACTGTACTAATGACTGTCGCTCGGGTGTGATGAGTAAACTAAAAGTAGACGCTAAATCAATATTATCAGTTGGCGTTATTTTTTTCTCTAATAATTTCATTTGGCTTAAATATTGATGACGAAATAGCTGATTATGCCATGCTAAAAGTTTTTTATTAGATAAGTTTCAGTTTTTACTTACGATTTTTTTTGACAAAGGCAAAATATTTTTTATTTAAATCAATTGCATCGTGATGAATTTTATCTATCTTGTTTGGATTATTTATTACCACGTATAAAGTATTTTAATAATTGACCTTAATTCATCTTTGATAAAATAAGAGCCAGTATTATCCAAATTCTCTATAATCCACAAACAACTTTTTAATACCTTTTTGACTATAAATTTTATCTTGCAAGTCATAAATACCATGCTGTGATTCAGATATGATATTTAAACCTACCCGCTTAATTTCAAAATTTTTCCGCCAAATTAATTTCATAACTTTTTAGTTGGTTTAATACACCAAACCAACCTTTATATCTTAAAACCTCCATAACTTACTAACCGCCCCCAAAATGGAATTGCCAAATTTAAGTAAATCTTGATAAGTAATTAAAACTATCAGCAGTATTAAAAACACAAAGCCAATTTGATGCACCATAGCCTCTATTTTTTCATTATTAGGTTTACGTCTAATTTTCTCAATAATTACAAATAATAATCGCCCACCATCTAAAGCTGGAAAAGGCAGAATATTAATAATGGCTAAATTTACTGATAGCAGTGCGGCGAACTGTAAAACATAAATCCAACCTAAATCAACTACTTGCCCGGTTAATACCGCGATACCCACCGGACCCACTACCTCAACTCCAGCTTGATGAGTAACTATTAAATTTCTAATTATCATTACAAAACCATTGACTATTTCATAAAGCAATATGCCAGTAGATTTAACCCCCATCCATAAAGATTGATACCAAGGATAAGAAATAATACCTGTTTCCACCAAAGAAACACCCATTACTGCACTATTACCAGACTGCTCCAAAATTTTAGGCGTTACTGTTACTTTTACAGTTTCGTTTCCCCGCGATAACTTTACCTCCATAGGAATATCTTTATGCCCTGCAATAAAATCCTGCATTACCTGTAAACTCATAAAATCATAGTCATTTATAGTAACCACGACATCGCCTGGTTTAATACCAGCCTCATGTGCCGGTGAATTAGGCAAAACGCTAAAAATCTGAATCTTCACATCTCTGGCATCTTTAATATTAGTTTCGTCTACTATAGTCGGTAAACCAGAAACAAAACCAATAGACAATAAAATAAAGCACAAAACAACATTCATCACTACACCGGCTAATAAAATTATAGAGCGCTGCCAAGGTTTTTTAGCGGCAAAACTATCGGGGTCGCGATTCTCACCAGATTCACCTTTTAACTTAACAAACCCGCCTAAAGGTAACCAATTTAAAGAATAACGCGTGCCGCTTTTCCTTAGCGTGCTTAGCAAGCGGGGTGGAAAACCAAAACCAAATTCCTCCACCTTAACGCCTAAAATTTTAGCCGAGACAAAATGACCAAGTTCGTGAGCTAACACTAACAAGGCAAGGATAGCAACAAAAACGATGATGGTAGTAAGCATAGTTTCTGGATCCTAGTTTATAGTTCATAGTTCTTTTTTACTAGGAACTAATGGCTAGGAACTAATAAATTAAATGGTCATAATTTCTTTTTCTTTCGTCTCCCCTAATTTCTTAATCTGTTCGTTAAAATTATCTACTATTTTCTGCAATTCTTTTTGTGCACTAAATAACTGGTCTTCGGAGATTTCGCCGTCCTTTTCCTGATTTTTTAAATTTTTATTTATATCTTCCCTAATGTTTCTAATCTGCACTCTAGCTTTTTCCAAAATACCGTTCATTAATTTAATCAATTCTTTTCTGCGCTCTTCGGTTAATTGGGGTAAATTGACCCTGATTACCTGACCATCTACTTGAGGTGATAAATCAAGCGAAGAGGTGGTGATGGCATTGGCTATATCTTTAATAATATTTTTATCCCAGGGTTGAATTAAAATCTGCCTAATTTCCGGGGTGGTAATAGAAGCCAATTCAATTAACTTAGTTTTAGTATCGTAAGCTTCTACTAAAATATTTTCCACTAAGCTAGGGCTAGCTCGACCGGTACGTAAAGCACCTAATTCTATCTTTAAATGCTCAATAGTCTTATTAAAACGTTCTTGATCAATACTAGGTATTTGACTCATAAATTTTAAAATTACTTACTTACTCCTAAATACATAACACGGGGGTCTTCTGGTTTTATTATCAAAGCGGTAGCAGATTTTTTAGAAGGGATAAACCGCGTAATCCAGGTTTGCCCTGCATCGTTAGAGTAATAAATTAGATAACTAATAGCATAAAATATTTCTTTATTGTTTTGGGGGTTAATAGCTAGAGTATTAATTCCTACGGCACTAGGTGGGGTTACTAAATTCATTAAAGACCAGGTTTTACCACCATCAGTAGTCTTAAACATACCTACTTGCGTAACATAAATAAAACTATCAGTCTCCCCTGGTATAAAACTAAATTGCCTAAAAACTCCTGGCCTGCTATTAACTTTTTTGATATTAGGTAATAAATCTTCCCAACTCTGTCCTCTATCAATACTGCGCCATAAAGCTTTGCTGGGCATAGCTACGTATAACACACCTGATTTATTTTGAAAAATTCTGGTTACCTCCTTTTCAAAACGAAAAACAGCTTGCCAGCTAATACCTGCATCTAAACTTTTCAGCATTGTTCCCTTACTAGTAGTAACATAAACAATATTCGGCGAGTCGATGTCTAAAATAACATCATTTAAACGAGTTTCTGGGGTGGCCTCGGTATAAAGAATTTGCCAATTCTCTCCTCCGTCTTCAGTTTTAAGTAAACGATTGCTGGCTGCTATATACACTACATCTTTTTTAAATGGATGCAAAGCTACGCTATTAATAGGCCCTTTATAATATTGCCGCCAATTTTCTCCTTCATCGGAAGTTACATAAAGGCCCGCACCTGCTGAAAAGAGATAGATTGTTTTACTATCCAAAGGTGAAAAAACTAAACGATGTACATTAACGTTATCTATAGTTATATCTTTATTCTTCGATTTTGCCACAAACGCTTTGTGTTGCCAAGTAATACCTGCGTCTTCAGAACGAAACACTCCGCCGTCAGAAGGGGTTTTGCTTGCATTAAAGCCGTAACTACAACCAAATAAAACTAATACTAAAGGAATTAAAAACCATATTTTTTTCATAGGTAATTTTAGGATAAATTAATGAATAACCATTCAAAAGTTAATTTAATATTGCTATTAGCTTTGATTTTTTTAATTGCTTCATTTAATAATTTAATTATTCTAACTAAATCAGATTCAGTGGTAAATGCTAGTAAACCCTTAAAATCTTCATATAAAGCGTAATACCTTATACGTTCAGATAAACCATACTTATATAATATCAAATCTCGTGCTACTTCCAAAAATACTCCTAATAAACCAAGTGCCTCATCTTGGGATAAAGATTCAAGGTTAATCTTAACCATGGCGCCTGATGAAGCTTGTTTTCTTAAGATAACTAGAAATTCCCGAGCTTTCACTAACCTTCCCTGCCACTGCTCTTTGTTTTGCCAAACATCATAAGCCTGCCCTGGTATTCCTTGGGCTAAATGTACCAATTCTTCAACTTGCGAAGCAGGAATTTTTAAATTTTTAAGCCATTGCTGCAAATCAACTGTTGACACAGGACCTAAATTTATTAATTGACAGCGGGAAATTATAGTGGGTAATAAATTTTTGGCATGTTCGGTAATCAACAATATAACTCCTTTACCTAGAGGTTCCTCTAAAGTTTTAAGCAAGGCATTAGAAGCCTCCTCATTCATTCTTTCTGCTTCTTTAATTACCACTATCCGATAATTTTTATTCCAAGAATCAAGATGTAAAAAATCTATGGCTTGTCTAATTTGATCAATAAGAATTTCTTTTTTATCTTCTAGTCTAGCAAGCCAAAGTACATCTGACAATGATTTGTAATTAGTATCAGGGGGAAGATTATTAAGCTGCTGAATAAAAAATTTAACCAAAGTGGTTTTACCTACACCCCTAGGCCCAGTAAACAAATAGGCATGTGCTAATTTCTTTTGTTCCACTATTTGCTGCAAATACTTTTTAGCTAAATTGTGGCCAATAACTTGCTCTGACATAGTTTTAATATTGTTTCAGATTAGATCATGAAACAGGTTCAGAATGACAAACAATAAAGTCTTGGGGGTCTTAATTTTCTAGCTTCTATATTCTAACTTCCAGCTTCTAATCTTTCCAATACCTGCCAAGTAATGAAAGCTGTTTTATCCCAACCAAATTTCCGTAACCTTTCCTTACCCAAAGAAACTAATCTATTTCGTAAATCATTATCATTAATTATAATTTGCATCGCTCGCAGCCAAGCAGTTTCGTCATGTGAAGACACTAAAATTCCTGCCTCACCAACCACTTCAGGTAAAGCTCCTGCTTGAGCAGCTACTACAGGCACCCCAATTTTCCAAGCATCTAATACTGGCAAACCAAATCCTTCTAAATTACTAGGAAATAATAATGCCTTAGCGCTAGCTAAATATTTGGCTAACTGTTGTTCTTCTAACCAACCAAGAAATTTAACTTTATTGGTTAGTTGCAACTGTTTTAATTTTTTAAGCAAGCTCTCCCCTCCTCGTCCTAGAGAACCAACTAAATATAGCTTTATCTCATTAGTTCTATTTTGTTTGACAAAATTAGCATAAGCTTCAAATAACATACTTAAATTCTTTTTAGTTTCAACTCTGCCAATAACTAAAAAATAATCCTCGTTGATCTTTTGTTCTTGAGTTTCTGATAAAGTAGGGCCCAGAGGTGAAATGAAAATTTTATTTAGAGTAAAGGGATAATATTTTTCTAAATTATCTTTAGTATATTGAGATACAGTTAAAATAGCCCGAGCTTTATAAGCCGCCCACCAAGTAGTAAGCCGTAAATACCAGCGACTTTTAATACTATAAGATTCTGGAGAAAATTTCCAACTAACATCATGAATGGTAACTACTGAAGATATTTTAACAAAAAAAGGTAAAATATGGGAAGGAATAAAAAGTATATCTGGTTTATCTTGGTTCACTTGCCAAGCCAAACGTAATTGGCTCCATAAAAACTTTGGCGGCCATTTTAATATTTTAACTTGCCAATTATTTGGTAATTTTCCTAAGATGTCACCAATATCGCGACGAGAATACAACATCACCCCAACTTCGGCTGGAATAACTTTTATTAATTCTCTTATTAAACAATAACTATAATACTCTACACCGGTTTTGGCATAAGGTTCCAATCGCGAAGCATCAATAGCTAATTTCATAATTAACGCACGGATAAAATACTGCGTTTATATGATTCCAAATTATCCAAAGCAATGGCCGTACCTTTAGCCACACACAACATCGGTTCATCAGCAACATAAGCCGCCACTCCGGTTGCTTGACTAAACAATTTATCAATATTTCTTAATTGTGAAGTACCACCAGCTAATATCATACCCTTATCTATAACATCAGCTGACAATTCAGGTGGAGTTACTTGTAACACTGATTTTAATGCTTGAATAATACCCTCCAATTGACTTTGAATAGCATCAGTAATATCATCAGAAGTGATGGTGATAATTTTAGGTAAACCAGTTACCAAATCACGTCCTTTAACCTCCATGACTAACTTATCATCCATATACATAGCTGAACCAATTTTAATTTTTGCCTCCTCAGCCGTGCGTTCGCCAATTGCTAAGCCGTACTTTTTCTTAATAAAATCCATAATAGCGTAATCAATCCTAGTACCGCCGATTCTAACTGAAGTATTAGCCACAATACCGCCTAGGGAAATTACCGCCACTTCGCTGGTACCACCGCCCATATCAACAATCATATGGCCGGAAGCCGAACCAATTGGTATATTAGCGCCAATAGCTGCGGCAATCGGTTCTTTAATAATGTAAGCAGCTTTGGCTCCAGCCGCAATAGTAGCATCAATAACCGCGCGACGTTCAGTAGAAGTAATACCAGCCGGCACCGCGATCATCACCTCGGGTTTAAATATTCTTAAACCACCTAAAGCCTTGCTAATAAAATAACGTAACATTGCTTCGGTGGTACGGTAATCAGCAATTACACCTTCTTTTAGTGGTCTAGAGGCTATAATCGTATCGGGCGTACGTCCTAACATCTCCCTGGCCTCATCACCTACTGCCAAAATTTTGTTATCCGCCACTGAAATAGCCACCACTGATGGCTCATTAATAACAATACCCCTGCCTGGTAAATGCACTAAAGTATAGGTCGTTCCTAAATCAATACCAATTTTTTTATTAAACATAATCCCTTATATACGCGCGTTTACTTTAACTAAAAAAACGCTTCACGTCAACGCGCTTAAAATAAATAACAATAAAATTAGCGTAGTTTATTGAATTATAAAAATTGCCTGCCAAATAATTATCTATAATTTTTCTGCTATGAAAAATACGTTACTAGGTAAATTTTTTAAATTAAACCACCGCCACTCCACTATCTTTTCTGACTCACAGGCCTTTAGTTCTCCATAAAAAGTTACACAATAAACCATGAGCGTTAGTGGTCATACATTACTTAAAGAAAATACTCGAACTATTTTAGCTACCAACGTTGTTTCCTCCTGAAATTCTCTTATTGCCGCCTGTTTAGAAGTTTCACTAAAACGAATTTTGCCCATTTAAACCTAATAAAATTTTACTATCTTTTAAGACCATATTTTGGTAAACTATATAAATAGGCATATCCAGATGATACTCAAAAAGATAGAATGACATCTCCACGCATTAAAACTTTAAAATGTCTCGGTATAATCTCTAATTTAGCTTTATCTTTCCTCATAGAATCAAGTTGATTATTTTTCTTCACTCGCCGGATGAGGCACTTGCAAACCCCATTTGTGGAAATATTTAAGCCAAGAGGTAATATGAATCCAAGTAGTTTTATTAAATAATCCCCAAAACGAGGCGCCGGCTGATTGACGTTGATGATAATGCACCATCGCAACATCAGCCACATAATAAACCTGCCAATCTTTTTGCCAAAAGCGCCGACACCAATCAGTATCCTCTACATATAAAAAGTAACGTTCATCTAAAAATCCCACTTGCTCCAAGGCTTCTCGTCTGATAATCAAACAAGCGCCTAAAAGCCAATCCACAGGACGATTGTCTTTATGGTCCCAATCTAACATTAAATAACGAGTTAAAGCTTTTTGAGCACGCGGCAAATAGCCTAAAGGTGTACGCCGAAAAATCGGCATCCAGAAACGCGGAAAAGTATAAGCCGAAATTTGCACCGTACCGTCAGGATTAATTAATTTAGGTGCGGCAATGCCTACTTTAGGATGAGTATCCATAAAATCAATTAATTTATCTAAAGTATCTGGCATCACTGCTACATCAGGATTTAAAATCATCACATAATCACCTTGAGCTCTTTTTAATCCAAGATTATTACCAGCGGCATAACCACGATTTTCTTTTGCTACTAAAGTTATGACTTGCGGCCAATTGTTTTTAACTATTTCCAAACAATTATCATGTGAATTATTATCCACCACAATAATTTCTAAAGGCACTTTACTAGGATTATTCAACACACCTTTAACACACTGCTTAACCAAACCAGCATTTTTATAATTTAAAATAATTAATGATAATTTAGGCTTGTTCATAAAAACCATTTTCTAATTTCTTTACTAGTTATAATGCGTTGACTTTTACTTTGGCGTCGACGAGATAAAGTTTTAGGTGCGAGTTTAAAAAATTGGCCAAGAGATTTTATTAGCACGATTGGTTCAAATAGCAAACGATAAATAAATTTTTTGAATTCATACCATAAAATATATGGTAAATGCCTTATAAAATTATTAAGGTAATCATTTTTTAATAAAGTTAGCCAGTGATTGCGGCAAGAATAAACTCGCAAAAATGAAGGCCATTTGCGGCGACTTTGCCAAATAGATTTAAAACCATCACGTGGTGATAAGCTTCTATCATGCCAAGCTACGCCGCTGGTTACTAACCACGATTCCCAACCAGCCAACCGCAGACGCCAAGCTAAATCTACATCTTCTTTATAACTAACAAAACTTTCATCTAAAACCTCACCGTTCACACTAACTGATTCTAAAGCCAAGCGCCGATATAATGGCGCTGCACCATCTACACCAAAAACCTCTATCGCTTCTTTAAATTCATCTTGATTTACCTCGCCTTCCCGAAAGCGATAAACATAGCGACTTTTTTTAATAGCTAATCCACCGCTATCAATAATGGCTTGCTTAAATTGGGGGGGCATAATTAAATGTTCATTAATATTTTCTCGCCAGCGAAAAATTTTACCTTGCACCGCGCCTACTTGCGGCGAGGCTTCTAGACACTCTTTGAGTCGGAATAAATAATCATGATGTAAAACCACATCTTGATTTAAAAACATTACATAATCACTATTAGTCCACTGCAATGCCTGATTATGCGCCCTACCAAAACCTAAATTTTTATTATTGCGCACTATCCTAGCATGCCTAGAAAGCGTTGGGTGTAAATATAAAAATTCGTCAATAATTTTACGTGAGTTATCTATTGAGGCGTTATCTATAATTAAGAGAAAAAAATCACGCTCTGTTTGGTTAATTAACCCAGTTAAACAATAGGGTAAATATATTTCCCCATTATAAACAATTAGGTGTACAGAAATTTTATAATCCGATTTATTGTTCATTACTTCCATTATGATAAAGATACAAACCAATTACTAGCCAAGCACCAATTCCTAAAGGATGATTTAAATAAGGTGTGGTAATGTTAGTTATAGCTAAAGAGAACAAACACATTAATCCTAATAATAAAATTGGTGAGATATTTTTAAGTTGTCTTAAATTTTTTATTGCCAATTTAAAGAAAAAATATAAGTAAACCGTTAAAGCTAATAAACCAAACTTTAACCACATATCTAAATAACCCCATTCAAAAGCATAAGTAGTATACCAAGATTGACCTACGATTGATTGGCTTACTATCATCGGATCAGTAGTAAGATAAGTAACGGTGGTACCAAAACCACTACCAAGCAACGCGTGCGGTGCAATTTTTTGCCACAATGGCGCTAAAAGCTGCAAACGAGCAATGCCAGCTGCTTCTCCTATACTTCCCGTTAAACGATCTATTAAAATATTTTGTCCAATATACGCTATGGGGCGAGGTAAAGGAAATTGTGCTACACCAAAATATAAACCTATAGCTATTGCGATTAAAAATAAATTTACTAAAACACCTTTAATTAATCTTATAAAATTATGCCTAGATCTAGATAATAATAACCAGAGTAAAGCTACTAGCCAGGCCACTACAAATCCTAGCCAAAAACTGCGCGACAAACTAATAACCAAAGCTAATAGTTGAAAAATAATAAACAAACACAAATTTGTTTTAGTTTTTAAAAAAGTGGTAATTGATAAATTATCTTTAATAAAAATAAAGCAAATATATAGCAAACCTAATAAAGAGGATAGTAAAACAAAAATCTGCGATTGCGAAAATATTCTAAAAAACGGCCCATAAAAATAACTAATTTCTCCAAATCCCGTATCTCTAAACCAATGATATAAAGGGCTAAGATCTAAAGAAGTAAAGTGGCTATAAAAGTAAAAAAAGATAATAGTTTTGAAAGCTAAATAGCTAAGCGTTGGCCACAATACTAGCTTTAATTTATGCCAAAACTCCGACCAGCAAAGTAAAAGTGGCAAAAAGATAGCTAAATAAAAATAAGCATTTAAATCTAAAAACCAATCAGCAAAATTATTGTGCCAAAACCCTAAAATTGCAGCCCAAAGTATAGCCAAAATTGACAAAAGCCAAGCGTAAAATAATTTATGGTGTCGTAAATTTTGCCGCCAAGTTAAACCTGCCTCGGGTGATAATAACTTAATTACAAATACTGCCATTAGAATAAGAAACCAAGCTATACGGATAGATATTTGTCCGCCATTCAAAGTTAAAAAGAATAAATAACCTTTAGAACCTAAGATTAATTCGGTAAAAAATACTACTAAGGCCAAAGGTAAGGAATTAAAACTTAAAATTAAAAATCCTGTCACTAATATTATAAAAATTACATTCCCTAATAATTGGTTTTGGAACGCCAGTAAAGATAATAAATCGACTACTAAAAAAATCAAAGCAAACCACAAATATTTTTCTAATATTGTTTTGTTTCCAAATGCCATAATTTAGAAATTAAATCTAAAATCCAAGCTTGCGTCAAGGCTACTAAACAACAAATTTTAATAATTAACCAAGTTAAAATAGAGTGGTGTTTGCGGAAAAAATAACTTACACTGTGGTTAAAAATCAGTTGACGTTTAGTATGGCTTAACTGTCTAAAACTAGCTCCGGCTATATGGGTAGCAGTAACCTCTGGTACATACCAAATTTCCCAGTCAGTATCTTGAGCTCTTTTACAGTAATCTACTTCTTCAAACCATAAGAAGAAATTTTCATCCATCACACCAATATCTTTTATTAATTTACGATTGATAAAAAAATAAGCACCACTCACCTGCTCTACTATTTGTATCTTTTCATAATCAAAATCCTGAGCAAGATAATTATTTAACAATCGTGGTAACAAATAACCTAACTTTAACAAAACTACAACTTGCGAAAATAAAGTAGGCTGACGCCTAACTGATTTTTGAATACTGCCATTACTATTAAATAGCCTGCCGCCTACTATACCAGCTTTTTGGTGTTCTTTAAAAAATAAAATCGCCAGTTTCAAAGCACCTGGTTTTACTTCGGTATCAGGATTTAATAATAAAATAATCTCTTGAGTAGAGCGAATGATCCCTTGATTAACTGCAGCAGCAAAACCAAAATTAATTTCCTTGGCTAATAAAATTACTTGGGGAAATTCTTGCCTTACTATCTGAGGGCTTCCATCTGCCGAATTATTATCCACTACTATAATTTCTTGCACCTCTTCGGCTAATAAAGATTTAAGACATAATCTTAATTTATCTTTTACATTCCAAGAAACTATGATAACTGAAATTGGTAACGCCATAAAATTACAACTTAGCTAATATTTTATCCATCATAAAAGCTAAACGACTTTGCCAGCTTTGCTCACGAGCAAATTCTCTCCTTTGAAGTCTTAACTGCTCATTGTCCTGTGCCAACTCTTCAATTATTGCCTGATTAAATTTTTCTGCCGTATCAGCTATTTTAATCAAATTGCCCAATTTATCCGTACCAGCTGTGGGTGTAGTGACAACCGGTTTACCTAACGCCAAATATTCAAAAATTTTAAGCAAACTAGTGTATTTACCAAAATCATTAACTAAATGAGGCACTATTGCCAAATCAAACTGATTGATATAAGAAGGAACTTCCTCGTAATGCTTTCGCCCTAAAAAATAAATATTATTATAAGCTCTTAATTTATCTTTTACCTGCTGTCTAAAATTGGCCCATACCGGACCTACCAGCACTATTGATTTTTTAGGATTTTCCCGAGCCAAATAAGCTATTAAATCCAAATCAATTCTATCCTGTTGGATAATACCCACATAACCAATAATCGGACGAGGCAGAGTAGCAATATCGCGATTAACTAATTTTGGTATTTGAGCAAACTCCTCCCAGCGCACGCCGTTAGGTAAGTAATAAATGTCCTGTCCACGCCCAAAAAATTTAACCAACTCTTCAGCAGTAGTAAAGATTAAATCGGCGTTCTTGGCAATATATTTATAATTATTTTTTAAGCGTTCTTTAATTTTCTGATAAGCTGAATGCTCTAACCAATTATCCACTGCGTCAAAAACCTTAACACGTGCTGGTAAAATATCTAAATACTTGGTAAAAGTAGGCAGGTAAGACCAAATGATAATATTTTTCAAATTAAGTTTCTTAATCTGTCGGCGTAACTCAGCCATCATTAAATTTTCGCTAAAATAAGAAAGATAACTAGATAAAACAAATAATTTATAACTGACTTCTTGGGCAGAACCTGTAGTTTTAAAAATTGTTTTATTAATTTCCCAATTACTGATGGCAGTTACACGAGTATGTGGACACCAATGCATTAACTTACCTTGTGGTCCGCGCAAGATATTTTGTACTAATACTTTTACTGCTCTTTTTAAGGTAAAAGGCAGATAATCAATAGACACTATTTTACGAACATTGGGGTGATTTAATAAACCATGCAAAATATGGCTGTTACGATTAACAAAGCCGGACTGCCATTCGCTGTAGGCTGACATATTAAACATCACTATATCCACCTTGGCCGCTGTTTTTTTTGCATCAACACTAATCATATATTTTAACGAATGGTAAAGATAACCGATGTTTGGTCTTGAAGATTTAAATAATAATTAAAACGTTGCTGACTTTTGCTAGCTAACTCCTGCCTTAAATTATCATTACTTAAAAGCCTTTGTAAAACATTCACTAATTCAAGGTGGGTATCAGCATATAATCCAGCTTCACCTACTGCCTCAGGTACGCCACCTACCCTACTTGCTACCACTGGTTTGCCAAAACCCATAGCTTCTAAATACACCATACCAAAACCTTCTATATCTATTTGATTATTAAGGGGTGTTAGCACAAAGCAATCACATAAATTATACCAAGATACTAATTCTTCCTGAGATACTCTGCCTGTCATAATAACAGGCAGATTTATTTGTTTAGCTTGTTGTTCTAATTTATCATATTCTGGACCTTCGCCCACTATCACATAAACCCAACTATGATCAGATTTAGCAACTTCGGCCAAAGCTTCTAATACCCTAGCAATTCCTTTTCTGGCAACTAACCGCGAAACTGTTAAAATTACTCGCCGCTGTTTTAAATTATATTTTTTTACCAAAGCACCTTGGATAGCAGTGGTGGATTTAGCTGGTTCTAAACATAAAGGATATAAACAATTAATTTTATTTTTAGCCAAATTAAAATCAGCTAATAAACTAATAGTAAACTGACTATTGGCTACCACTTTGGAAGCCTTTGTTAAAATTTTACCAGCCAACCATTTTTTCCACCTAGACACTTTAGCTAACTGAACATCTAAACCATGAACTGAAACTATATATGGCACTTTAATAAAATAATTTAACAACCAAACGGCGGTACCTATTGGCAATAAATTACCAACTAAAACTCCTTGAGCTTTGGCTATTTTTAAATATTTTGGTATTAACCATAATAAAGGCAACCATTTAGGCCAAATAACAGAGCTATAAAAATTTTTCCGATAAATGCCGTGCTCCTCTGAACCTGGTACACAAGTTAATACAGCTAAATGCGGTTGCAAATG
This sequence comes from Candidatus Veblenbacteria bacterium, assembly GCA_037439965.1. GTDB lineage: Bacteria > Patescibacteriota > Patescibacteriia > Veblenbacterales > UBA10138 > JBBIVB01. The sequence continues at coordinate 92,865 of JBBIVB010000001.1, forward strand.
TTGTACCAAGCGAGCATAATAATTAGCCACCCCTCCAGTATGAGGCAAATAATCAACTGTTACTAATAATAAACGTTCCATAAGTTAAATTTGTTGGCGTTTAAAAACTATTTTTAAAAAATCAGATAACTCGCGGAGCGCCAACGCGCGCAACAACAAAATAGCTAAAGCATAAACTACTGCACCTATTATCACTAATAAAAAAAGATTAACTAAGGGTAATAAAATATAAATAACTAATGACATAATCACTGCTGCCAAAAAAATCTTACCGGTTGCCCAACCTATCGCCCCAAAATCAACCTTTATCAAACTAGGTACCACTACCAAACCCAATAGGAAATATATTATTGAACTAGCTAGAGAACTGATAGCCGCGCCCACTGCGCCATATTTGGGTATTAAAATAAAATTCATAATAATACTAACTATCACAGTGATGGCTAAATTACTAGTGTTACGACGCTGCTTGTTACCTGCGCTTAATAGCGAGCCGACGGGAAAAGTCAAAAATAAGAAAATTAAACTTAACATTAATATCTGCAATGGCAAAATAGAATGACCATATTTTGGATAAATAATAGGAATTACCGAGGGCGCTAAGACTATTATCCCAGTAGCCAAAGGAAAAGAAATTAAATTTAAATAGTGAATAGATTTAGCAAAGGTTTTATATAATAGCTCCTGGGAAGAAACAAAAAAGGCACTAAAACCAGCTAAAAGTGAAGCGGCGAAGGCTGAAGGAATAAATTGAAAAGCAAAAGTAATTTTATAAGCCACACTATAAAAACCAACTTCCCTATCACCTGCTAACAGAGACAATAAGACGGTATCTAAATAACTATAAATTCTTGTCAGGATTAAAGTCAAACCAAAAGGCCAGGCTAAAATTAATAAATATTTAATAACATCTTTATCAAATTTTGGCCATAAATTAATTTCATATTTAACTTTTAATTTATACCAAGAATAAATCAAATTAACCAAACCGCCAATAATTAAGGCTAGTATCAGCCACCTTAAATCACGGCTTAATTGGAGAATAGTAAAACCAGACAAAGCTACTACTATTTGAAACAAAACCGTCCCCAAGCTTTCCCACAATAAATTTTGAAAAGCACGAATTAAAGAATAAGCCGAGAACACTAAAGAATCTAAAACCGTCATTATTGAAGCAATATAAACCAATTGTCTAGTTAATAAAGGATAATTTAATAAATTAATCAATAAAAATATCAAACCCACAGCTACTAATAAAGCTATTATTTTAAAACCGATTACATTTTGCCAATAACTTTGGGCTTTAAATTTATCTTTAGATACTTCAGTGATTAAGACATATCCCAAACCCACATCAATCAATACTGAAAAAATAGCAGTAAAAGATAAGGTAAAAACATATTTACCAATATCTTCTGGTAAAAATATTCTAGCTAAATAAGTAAAATATAAAAACGAAATTACTTTTTGAGTAATCAATGCTAAGACAAAATATGTGGTATTGCGGGCAAGTACTCGCGGCTCTAAATACATAATAATATTATATTTAAAAAAAAATATTTAATCAATAAAAAGAGTTGATTCTAGATTTTCTAAAACCAACCCTTATTGTTTTTATTTTATTGAATACAAACGAGCCCAGGACCACGCCAGAATTTAAGCTCTAGAATATAATACCATTTCTGGTAATTTATATTTTCCAATAATAAATAATTTCTCAGTGTGCGTTCGGTATAATTTGGTACATGAAGATTATATTCTACTTTGTTTTTCATGATAATTCCAAAAAATCTATATTTGTTTTATTTTATCAAAAAATAACAAGAAAAGATATACTTATTCCCAAAAATAGCCAGCTTGATTACTTTAGAAAATTTTCCAAAAAAATATAAGAACAATAATTGTAAATTTATAATGACAATTTTTGTATTTAGTAACATTTTAACAATTTACAAGTTTTTAATCAAAACCCCGAGGTAAACTCGGAGTTTTGAAATGAATTATCTCTTTTACCATCCTCTTTCGACAAAACTACGGAAGGATTTAACAGAAAAACTAAAACGCTTCTATCTATACAACAGGATAAGATACTAAAAGTATTTTATCGTTTCTGCCACTGCGGGGCACGACGAGCACGTTTTAAACCTGGTTTTTTCCTTTCTTTTACTCTAGCATCTCTAGTTAAAAATCCCAAAGGCTTTAATATCTTCCTTAAAGACGGATCCATTAATATTAAAGCTCTAGCAATGCCATGCCTCACGGCTTCAGCTTGACCTGATTTGCCACCACCTGCAACCTTAACACTAACTTTAACCCCACTTTCCAAACCGCTTGCTTGTAAAGGCTGGCGAACAATAAATTGGTGTTCAAAAATAGGAAAATATTGATTAAAAGGTATATTATTAATTATTATTTCACCAGTTCCGGAATTTAAGCGAACCCTCGCTACTGCTTCTTTACGTCGACCAACTGCTACAAAATAACCAACTTGTTTAGATTTTTTAGTTTGTTCTAGTTTAATACTCTCTGATTTGTTGATTACTGCTACCACCGGCGTTTTACTTTTTGTCTTGCGAGTTAATTTAGCCGGCTTTTTAGCTGATGATTTTTTAGTTGCTTCTTTATTAACCATATATTATTTACTACTGCGATAAATTTCTAAATTTTTTATCATTTTAGCGGCTAAACGATTCTTAGGTAACATATGTCTAACAACTTTTCTAAATAATCTAACAGGATTTTTAATAAATTCTCTTTCTAAAGTAGTAATTTTTAGACCACCAGGATAACCGGAAAAATGATAATATTTTTTATTTCGGAATTTAGTTCCAGTAAAAATTAATCTATCGATATTCTCGACTTTAACTTTTATCTGTGGTAAAATATTTGGTTGAAAAAATACACTACTCTTACCGCGCAACACCGCTGCTACCTCAGAAGCTAAACGACCAAAAACCTTACCATCAGCATCAAAAGTTACTACTATTTGTTTTCCTTTAATCATATTATTTATACTAACTCAATTAAGACAATATGAGCTGCATCTCCTTGACGACGACCTAATTTCACTATTCTAGTATAACCACCTTGACGCTCTTTGTATCTTGGTGATAATACTTCTAAAATTTTATTCACGGCTTGTTTAGTGGGTAAACGACTTAATAAAATTCGTCTGTTAGCTAAAGTTGGCTTCTTACCACGAGTAATTAATTTTTCTACATAACCTCTTATTTCCTTGGCTTTAGCTTCGGTAGTAGTTATTTTTTCATAAATAATTAAACTAGCAGCTAAATTTTTTAATAGCGCTCGCCTCGGGCCGCGTTCTCTACCTAATTTTCTTCCTGTTTTCCGATGACGCATACCTCGTATATTAACTTTTCTCGCTAAAATTTAAGCGAGAAAAGTGTATTAATAATAAGTTAGTTAATCTAGGATTAAACATAGTTGATGTTAAGATTAGTATTTTATCTAAACGAGCTTAAACACAATATTATAAGACATATTTAAACTTCTTTCTTAGGACGACCTCTTTTTTTAGCTGGTTTTTTCTCTGATTCCGCCACCTCCGGTTCTGCTGGCTTTTCCGCCACGCTAATATTTTCTGTTTTCTGTTCAGCTATAAAATTAAAATGGTCAACTAAAATCTGGCTGGCTTGTTTTACTGCTTCTAAAGGAATAATAGTACCATCAGTTTCTATATCTAAAATTATTTTATCAAAATTAGTTTAAATAAGCTACAATAATAAATAAAATTGATAAATATTGTTAAATATTATTTGAATAAATGAATTTAATCATTTTGCCGAGGTAAATTTTTTATTTATTTCGTGAAATATTAATTTT
>JBBIVB010000002.1:0-61411 GCA_037439965.1 Candidatus Veblenbacteria bacterium
GGCAGCGCTTCGCGCCGCCCACAAATTGGCTCTCAAAAAGCCGTCTTGTTTTGTAGCAGAGTATCTATACAACTAAAACTTATAAGTGGCGGTTTTGCTATACTTAAAGTTGTGCTATCTGACTTTTATCAAGCCGTATATAAGTTAGTTAAAAAAATACCTAAAGGCAAAGTAGCTACTTATGGACAAATAGCTAGTTTACTAGGTAAACCCAAAGCTGCACGATTAGTAGGTTGGGCGTTGGCAGTTTGTCCTCATAATATACCTTGGCAAAGAGTGGTGAATCGTGAAGGTATGATTTCTATTGAAAATTTAAATTATCCAAAAGAATTGCAAGTAAAAATATTACAAAGTGAAGGGGTTAAAATTATAAAACAGAATAATAATTGGTGGATTGATCTTAAAAAATATCTTTGGTCTAAATAAAATTATGTCTTTAGGTGTTAAACTTACTTTAAATACTTTAGTACAATTAGCGGGTAAATTTTTATCTGTGCTGTTAGGTTTGGCTATAGTTGCTATTATGACTCGCTCTTTAGGTACAGAAGGTTTTGGCCAATACACTACTATCGTGGCTTTTTTGCAACTGGCTGGCATCCTGGTTGATTTAGGGTTGACTGTTACTGCCGGTAAGTTGATCGGGCAAGTGAGTAATGATGAAAATAAATTTTTAAGTAATTTATTTAGTTTTCGTGTTTTAACTTCGCTAATAGTTTTTAGTTTAGCGCCTTTAGTTGCTTGGTTTTTTCCATATCCTCTGGTGGTCAAAATTGGTATTATTTTAGCAAGTTTATCTTTTTGGGCAGCTTCAGTAGCTCAAACTTTTAGCGCAGTGTTTCAAAAATATTTATGCACACACTGGTTTGTTTTGGCAGAAATTATTGGACGGTTAGTTTTATTAATATTGGCTGTTTGGGCAGCTTTTATTTGGGGCGGGTTAATAATGTTTATTTTGGCAGTAGTGGTTGGCAGTTTAGTTAATCTATTATTAGTTTTGTACTTCAGTCGACGTTTGGTAGTGTTTGGTTGGGAAATAGATGTAAAGTATTGGCAAAAAATTTGGCATGAGACCTGGCCGGTAGCTATAACTATTGCTTTGAATTTGGTTTATTTTAAAGCTGATACAGTAATTTTATCAATCTATCGTCCCCTGGCAGAAGTAGGAATTTATGGAGCTAGCTATAAAGTATTGGAAGTTTTATTAGCCATACCTACTATTGTAGGTGGTTTATTGTTGCCTTTTGTAGCTTCGTTATTATTACAACAAGCTTTAATACAAGTTAAAAAATATTATCAGATAGGAATTGATAGTATGTTAATTTGTGGCTTAGGATTAATAGCCGGTAGTTTAGCAGTTGGGCCACAAGTGATGGCTTGGTTGGCTGGTGGTAATTTTTATTTAGCCGGAGAAGTATTAAAAGTAGTTTCATTGGCCACAGCTTTGATTTTCTTGGGTAATTTAACAGGCTATTTTATTTTATCTTTAGGTAAACAAAAAATGATAATTAAGTATTATGCTATAGCTGCCACACTTTCTTTAGTTGGTTATTTTGTATTTATTCCTCAATACAGTTATTGGGCAGCTGCCTGGGTAACGGTGGTTATAGAGGGTTTTATGGCTTTAACTAGTTTTTGGATAATACGCCAAGAATTGCCTCTTAATATCACCCGCTGGCCTAAAATTTTTGTAGCTGCTGCAGGGTTTTATTTAATTTTATATTTATTAGCCAGCTGGCCTTTATTATTTAAACTAATTTTTGCGGTAGTATTATATTATTTGTTGTTATCATTGCTTAAGATAGTTCCTAGAATAAAATTCATTAAGCGGGAGGTATAATTAAAATTATGATTATCTCTTGGTTTTATTTATTAATACCCCTTTTATTTTTAGCTTGGTTTTATTGGAGCAAGCCTAATTTAGCCGTTGCTTTAGTAGCGGCTTTAGCGCCTACTTATTTAATTAAAAGTTCAATCAGCTTTATACCCACAACTTTTTTAGAGTTAGCCATTTATGTTTTGATTTTAGTGGAAATAATAAAATATTTATTTAATAAAAAATTTCCCGATCAAGAATTGGTGATTAAATTTAAACCTCTATTTTGGCCAATTATTATTTGGCTTGCAGTAGCGTTACTGGCGGTTTTATTTTCTTCTGACTTGCGTTTAAGTTTAGGAGTATGGAAAGGCTGGTTTGTTGACCCAATTTTATTTTTATTTATTTTACTAATTAATATTAAAAATTCCACTGATTGGTTAAGAACAGCAATTGGTTTATTTGTTAGCGCCAGTTTTATTTCAAGTTTTGGTTTATTAGAATATTCGCTTGGTCAGGGTTTAAGGAGCGATGGTTTATTAAATTCAGTTTATGAGCCAGCTAATTATGTTGCTATGTTTACTATTCCTATAATATTTTTAGGTATAACTTTAGCTTTACTCACCCAAGATAAAAAAATCAAATATCTTTATTGGTTGCTGCTGCTGGTAAATATTTTAGCTTTATACTATACCAAATCTTATGGTGGTTATTTAGCTTTGGTGGTGGGTTTGCTATTTTATTTGATAATGTATAGCCGACAGAGTATTAAAGCCAGAAAATATTTATTAGTATCAGGCATGATTTTAATCTTTTTAGTAAGCGCAGTAGTTAGTTCTCAAGCTAAATTTCAAAACTATTTTAAAAGCAGCGGCCGAACTTCTATTTCTACTCGCCAGCAAATTTGGTGGACTTCTATTTTACTTATTAAAGAAAAAACATTATGGGGTTGGGGATTGGGAAATTTTCAGGAGAGTTATCGCTCTCGCGTAAAACAAATTTATCCTAAACCTTTGGAATGGAATGTAGTTAAAGCTCACAACCTTTATTTAAATTTATGGATTGAAATGGGAATTTTAGGTTTATTAGCGTTTTTGTATTTGATAATAAAAATATTTTCTATATTACGAAGTGAATTAGAAACTGAAATAAAAGAAAGAAAATTATTTATAGCTTCTTTAATAAGTGCCTTAGTAGCCATTTTAGTGCATGGGTTAGTAGATACTCCATATTTTAAGAATGATTTATCTTTAGTGTTTTTTATTTTTGCTGGATTGATATTATTATTAAAGCATTATCAGAATTGGCAGTTGTTAGTGGATTATAAAAAAGAGTTGACTTAAGATAATTCTTTTCTTATAATAATCTGACTTTTTGGGGGAACTTAAGAGTTTTCGCACTAGAGCAAAGCATAGTGTGGGGTAAAGGTTTAAGATAAAAAACTTGCCCCGTATAGAGTGGAGGAGTGGCCGAGTGGTTGAAGGCGCAGGTCTCGAAAACCTGTTGGGGAGAAATCCTCTCGTGAGTTCGAATCTCACCTCCTCCGCCAGTTTACAATTTTAGATTTATGAAATAACTTTACCATTTTATTTTTAGTGGTTTTGTGATATTCTAAAATTAGTTTTATGAGCAAAATTCGTAAACTAGTTATTCCGGTAGCGGGTTTTGGAACCCGCTTTTTACCAGTTACTAAAGCTATACCTAAAGAAATATTGCCAGTAGTAGATAAACCAATAATTCAATACGTAGTAGAGGATGCAGTAGCATCAGGTATTACCGATATTATCTTAGTCACTAGCCCTGCCAAACAGGTGATAGAGGAATATTTTAGTCTTAATTCGGAATTAGAAAATTGGCTAATCAAGAATAGTAAAGAAGAATTAGCCAAAGAAATAAATAAAATTTCCAAGTTAGCTAATTTTATTTTTATTAAACAGCAAGGCCCTTATGGTAATGGTACGCCTGTATTATGTGGTAAAGATTTAGTAGGTAATGAACCTTTTGCTGTGATGTGGGGAGATGAATTTTTTTATACCCCACAAAAACCCCATTTAGCTCAGTTGATCGAGGTTTTTGAAGAATTTAATAGCACCATTTTAACTGCCCATTTGGTAGATGATGAAGGGACTACAAAATATGGTATACTAGAAGCAAGAGAAGTTAAAAATAAAGTTTATCAAATTAACAATATTATAGAAAAACCAGAGCCCTGGAATACCCCATCACATTTAGCTAGTTTAGGAGGATTTATTTTTACACCAGATATTTTTTTTGCACTCGCTCATACCAAAATTGGTAAAGGTGGAGAATTATGGCTGGTGGATGCTGTAGTCCAATTATTAAAAACACATTCAGTTTACGCCAAGTTAGTAGAAGGAGAATACTATGACACTGGTTCTAAATTTGGCTGGCTTAAAGCTAATGTGGAATTAGCCTTAAAACATCCTGACTTGGCAAAAGATTTTAAAAATTATTTACAAAATTTTAAATAGTCTAATAATTTATGTTTAGATGGAAAATCTATCCGTTCCGGGCGGATTCCGCTTCAAAGATAAAAGATGCCACGAATGTAAATCGATGGTCGCTTTATTTATTAATCTTAATCATTCCGGTTTTATTACTCGCTGGTTGTAAATTTTTTCCAAGTAAAACGACAAAACAAGCAAATAAACCGGTAAATTTAGTTTATTGGCGTGTGACTGGTCAAGATGAACAAAAAGATTTAGCCGCTATTATATCTGATTATATCAGTAACCATCCCCAAGTATCAATTAATGTGAAATATGTCCGGGCTGAAGAATTTGATCAGAAACTTTTATATGCCTGTGCTACTCATAATTGTCCTGATATTATATCGTTGCCTATAGCTAAATTGCATAGTTGGGTAGATCTACTTTCGCCTTTACCAGATAAAGTTGAGGTTCCTTATGTTACTATAGAAGGTTGGAAAAAAGACCAAGTGGTTCATCTAGGTGTTACTAAATCGCCAATGCCTAGCCAATTAGATAAATTATTTACTGATACGGTGGCTAGAGATGTAGTAATTGATGGTAAAATTTATGGTTTACCACTCGCTCTAGATACTATTGTGATGTACTATAATAAAGATTTATTAAATAAAGCTAATATTTCTGAAGTAGCTCAAGATTGGATAACTTTTAAAGAACAAGCGGCTAAAATATCTTTGGTTGATAGGAAAGGAAATTTTATCCAGCATGCCGCGGCTTTAGGAGAAGCGGATAATATTCCTTTGGCTTTTGAATTATTATCTGCTTTAATGATGCAAAATGGTACACCTATGACTAATGAGCAGGGTACGCGTGCCACCTTTGACCAGGAAATATCAGTCGGTGGCGAGAGATTTGTGCCGGGAGAAGACGCTTTGCGTTTTTATCTTGATTTTTCCAATCCCATTAAAGAAGTATATTCTTGGTCAGCTGAAGAGACGAGTGCACAAGACGCTTTTATTGCTGGGCGGTTGGCTTATTATTTTGATTACTTTTCTGAATATAAGAAAATTAAAGAGTTAGCGCCGAGACTTAATATTGGTATAACTAGTTTTCCCCAAATCAGTTTGCAAAGTCAGCCAGTGTATTATGCAGATTATTATGTAGAAGCAGTTCAGATAGATAGTCAAGCTAAACAGGAAGCTTGGGATTTTATTCTGTTTGCTACTACTAAAAAAGAAGAGAATACTAAATATTTAGAGAGTTCTGGTAAATTAACAGCTTTGCGTTCACAAATTGATAAGCAGAAAGAAGATTTTGAATTAGAACCAGGAGCAAAACAACTGCTTAATGCTAAAACTTGGTATCGTGGTTATGATATAGCAGCTACCAAGCAAGCTTTCTTATCAATGATTAGACAAGCTAAATCCGGTACCCACCTAATAGATGCTTTAAGTTTAGCTACCCGCCAGGTTAATATTACTTTTTCTAAATTAAGATAAACAGAAAAGTTTTTAGTTTCCAACTCCTAGTTTTTAAATTCTAATATGTTTTTTACTCGTCGCTCGAAAATAATTTTAATAGTCTTAATAATTATTTCAGTAGGTTTTTTAGCTCAAATAGCTTGGGCAGCAGAGTTTAATATTGTCAATGGAATAGTTGGTAGTTTAAGTAATGAAGAATGTATAGAAAAAGGCAATTGTGATTTTTGCGATTGGATAAATTTATTTGTAGTTTTAGAAAAAGTTATTTTATCGTTATTTGGCGGTTTGGCTTTGGTATTAATGGTTTGGGCTGGCCAAAGTTTTATTACTGCTGCTGGTAATCAAGAAAAAATAGCTCAAGCCAAAAGATTAATGACCTCTACTATTTTTGGTGTAGTAATTATTTTGGCTGGTTATTTTTTGGTTAATATTTTAATTGGCATATTAGTTACACCATCAAAACAGCCTCTTAGTAAAAATATTTTTGGTCAACCTTGGGTTGAAGCACTGTGTCCGCCAAAAAAACCAACTAAAACCTGAAAAGGTAAATGCGTTTATCGTCTTTGCATCCTGGCTGACGAGAAATATGGTGAAAGAGGAGTATGCAAGGAACAAGGTTATTCATGTTGCATAAAAAATAAAGAGAATATGAGAAATATAAGATGGCTATTAATTTTATTTATTATTCTATCGCCACTGCCGGCGCTGGCATTAAAATTACAAAATCCTTTAGGTATTGCTGGCGACCCGAGAGAAATTTTTGCTCGTTTAACAGGGGGGTTAGCATCGTTTACCGGAATTTTGGCTTTGGTATTTTTTATTTTAGGAGGCTACCGAATTTTAACCGCTGCTGGTAATAGCGAACATTTTGCCAAAGGTAAAACAATGATTTTATATTCAGTGGTAGGTTTTGTTATTACTTTGAGTAGTTACTATATTTTGTTTCAAGTAATTAGTATTTTAACAGATAAAGATACTTTAACTGGTTTTACTACTAAGCCAGGACTATTTGATCCTTTAAATTTAGATATTAGTTGTTCTAATATGAGAGTTGCCTTTTATAGCGGGCGGATTTTAAGATCTTTATTATCTGGTTTGGGGGGATTAACTTTATTAATGTTTGTTTATGGTGGATTACAGTGGATGTTAGCCGCAGGCAATGAGGAAAAAATTATCAAAGCTAAGAAAACTATAATGTATGCTATTTTAGGTTTAGCAGCAGTTTTAGGCAGTTATGTAATTTTGAAATTTGCCTATTTACCGTTTTATCAGTTATTAGGCGGGGGTTCTGCCAGCAGTACCTGCAGTACTAGTACAGCAGATAGTCAAGGTAATCATGCCTGTTTTGATTTAGATGGTTATTGTATAGATACATCTCAACTTGCTTGTACTAAAATAGGCGGCAGTTTTTATGCTGGCAATACCTGCAATGAAGTTGGTTGTTGTGTACAAAATAAAGCTTGTATTACAGGCCAAACACCAGCTAGTCAGTTTGTTACTTCTGCTGATGATTGTGTGCCTTATATATTTACATCTTGTTATGCCGGTTTACCGCCATCAGGACTTTGTATGGGTTCAGAAGATTATAGTTATGATGGCCAATGTTATAGTCAAGTAACTTTTCAGGCTGGTCAAAAATGCCATTAAACTTGTCTTAATAGTTAATATGTGTTATAATTATATAATTGAACTTAGTAAATCTTAAAGATAAAGAAAGGGGGTGAATATATGAAAAAATTAATTAATTCAGCTGTAATTGCCGGTTTGTCTTTGGCTCCTACTTTAGCCCTTGCTCAAACTAATGGTGGTCTTAGTAATCTAGAGGGGGGCAATCTTAACCTCGGTACTAATTTGGATTTAATTCAGACCATTGGTCAAATTATTAACTTCCTATTGGGCTTTTTGGGAGTCATAGCATTAGTGTTAATTCTGTACGCTGGTTTCTTATGGATGACCGCTGCGGGTAATGAAGAGAATATAGCTAAAGCTAAGAAAATTATAGGCGCTGCAGTAATTGGCTTGGTGATTATTTTAGCTGCTTTCGCTATCGCCAACTTCATTATTAGTAACTTGTCTCAGAGTTTGAACGCTAATATTTAGTTTTATATTTTTTAATCAAAACCCCGCTCTTTATAAAGGACGGGGTTTTGTTATATAGTTTATTAAGTTATAATTAAAAGGCAGATATTTAAAGTATAAGTAAAGGGGGGTGAATATATGAAAAAATTAATTAATTCAGCTGTAATTGCCGGTTTGTCTTTGGCTCCTACTTTAGCCCTTGCTCAAACTAATGGTGGTCTTAGTAATCTAGAGGGGGGCAATCTTAACCTCGGTACTAATTTGGATTTAATTCAGACCATTGGTCAAATTATTAACTTCCTATTGGGCTTTTTGGGAGTCATAGCATTAGTGTTAATTCTGTACGCTGGTTTCTTATGGATGACCGCTGCGGGTAATGAAGAGAATATAGCTAAAGCTAAGAAAATTATAGGCGCTGCAGTAATTGGCTTGGTGATTATTTTAGCTGCTTTCGCTATCGCCAACTTCATTATTAGTAACTTGTCTCAGAGTTTGAACGCTAATATTTAGTTTTATATTTTGTATTCTACTTATTTTTAATCCCGCTCCTTATATAAGGAGAGGGATTAAAACTTTAAATTTATATTCTAGTATGGTATATCTAGTTTAGATTGAAATATTGATTTTATATGGATTTTGATATGCACCTTATTTTCTTTAGAAAATATTATTTAGCTGTTCCAATTAGTTTATTAGTTTTTGGTTTATTTTTGTTAAGCCAACCTAGCTTGGTATTAGCGCAATCACCAGGTGATTTTGGATTGAAAACTACAGCTCAAACTGCTGGATTATCTATTAGCTCTACAAATCCAATTAAAATAGTAGGAAATATTATTAATTATTTGCTTGGTTTCTTAGGAGTAATTTTTTTAGGCTTAATAATTTATGCCGGATTCTTATGGATGACTGCTTCAGGCAACAGCGAACAAGTGCAGAAAGCTAAAGAATTAATAGGTAACGCAGTTGTTGGTTTAATAATTATTTTGGCCGCCTTTGCTATTTCAACCTTTGTTTTTAGTAATCTAAAGATAGCTACTGGCGGAGCTGGTATTTAGATGATAAATAAAAATACAACATATTTATTACTCACTTGGCTATTTAGCATCGCTATTGTTTTTTGTTTATTATCCACCCCAGTTATAGCCGCTGTCTGCTCGGATGATATTGGTTTGTGTCAAGCTGCTGGTTGGGTAATACCAACAGGCGTGCCTACCCCCGTAGCTATTCTGGGTGCAATTATTAGATTAATTTTAGGTATAGTAGGAGTAATATTTTTTATAATGATTTTATATGCTGGATATAATTGGATGACTGCAGCCGGCAATGAGGAAAAAATTAGGAGTGCTAAAATAATCATAGCTCACGCTACTATAGCTTTAGCGATTATTTTAGGTTCTTATGTTGCTGTGAATTTTGTTTTAACCAATTTACAGCAATCGATGCGATAATTTTTTAGCCACAATAACTTAGAAAAGCTGAAAGTTGAATTTGTTATAAATCACCATTATTATAATTATTAATACATTATAAACTTTATGAGAATTCTTATCACCGGAATATTAGGTTTTGTTGGTAGCCATTTAGCTGAGTATTGTTTAGCTAAAGGGGATGTTGTTATAGGAACCATGAAAACACCAAATGATAAATTTGATAATCTTTTGCCACAAATTAGAAACCAGGTTGCCATACTGGAGTGTGAATTAACCGATTATAAAAACGTTCTAGATGTAATTAAAGAAACAAATCCTGACATTATTTTTCATTTAGCAGCACAAAGTTTTGTTCCTACCAGCTGGAAAAGCCCCTCGGAAACTATTGTTAACAATGCTGTTTCACAAATAAATATTCTGGAAGCTGTTAGAAAACTTAATCTAAATCCAGTGATTCATGTAGCTTGTAGCAGCGAAGAATATGGTTTGGTTAAAGAAAATGAGTTACCTATTAAGGAAACAAACCCCTTACGTCCCCTTTCACCTTATGCTGTAAGTAAAGTAACCCAAGAAATGTTGGCTTATCAATATCATCAAAATTATGGTTTACGCATTGTGATTACTCGTGCCTTTAATCACGAAGGTCCGCGGAGGGGAACGCAGTTTGTAACCGCAGATTTTGCTAAACAACTGGCTGATTTACCAGCTGCTGGCGGTGATATTATTGTTGGAAATCTAGATTCTTTTAGAGATTATACTGATGTAAGAGATGTGGTGCGCGCTTATTATGAAGCAACAACGAATAAAAACATTAAATATGGTGAACCTTACAATATTTGTTCTGGTCAAACTTGGCAAATTCGCAGAGTATTAGAAGTGCTTATTAAGATAAGCGGCAAAAAGGTAAATATTATACAGGATCCTAAACGCTTACGCCCATCGGATGTTCAACGCCTACAGGGTGATTTTTCTAAATTTCACTTAGCTACCGGCTGGCAGCCCAGTATTGATTTTAATAAAACACTTCAAGATATCTATCAATACTTTGTGGATAAGAAATTAGCCTAGTAAATGTAAATAATACTTATAATTCCACTTATAATCCTAAGTTATAGTTTGGTTATTTTATAATATTTATCTAGAATTTTAATTAATTCCTGAAATTACGCCGTAATCTTATTAGGGTATAAAAAAATTCAATAATATCTCTCAAGGATAGTTTTGACCGTCCTTGTTTTCTATCTACAAAAGTAGTTGGCACTTCTACAATTTTTAAATTAGCCTTTTCACTTAGATAAGCTAATTCTTCTAGCCAGGCATAGCCAGAACTTTTAACTTGCTGCCAGGGAATGGTAGCTAAGGCTTTTTTAGAGTAGAGGCGAAAACCAGCTGTTATATCTTTAGTTTTTAATCCCAAAATTAATCGTGCCGCAATCATAGCCAACCAGCTGGTTAAATGGCGATACCATGGCCAGCCATTAATTTTTCCACCTTTTATTCTTCTTGAGCCAATAACAACATCAGCTCCTTGTTCCAGCGCTTTAAACAACTTTGGTAAATCTTCTGGCTGATGAGACAAATCAGCATCCATTTCACCTACTGCTTCAGCGCCTTGACTTTGCGCCCAAGCAAAACCAGCGCGATATGCCTCCCCTAAACCTTGTTTATCTTTTCTTTGTAAAAGATTTAGCCAAGGATATTTTTTTTGAAGTTCTATAACTAAAGCAGCTGTTCCATCGAGCGAGGAATCGTCAACTATTAGTACTTGGCAATCAGATGTCATTACTTTATCTAATCGTGCCATTAGTTCTAATAAATTATCAGCCTCGTTGTAAGTTGGAATCACTATTATGATTTTCATAAATAGATGGATTGAATTTTAGTAAATTAAATTTACAGGTAAGATAAATTAAATAACCAACCATTATTACCAACAAACTAGTTCTTATTAGCGTTAAACTATTATAAGGCAGCGTTTTATAAATGTATATTTTAAAACTACCAAGCAATGGCCATAATAAATAATTTAGTAAATCGTAGGGTATAATAATATTACCTAAATAGTAATTAGGAACAACAGTAATGATTGTTGGTAAGAACCATAAAATCCATTGCGGTGAATAAAATTTATTAAAGAGGATAAACAATAAAATAATTAAATTGAACAAGATGATTATACCGTTGGTATTTACCACCCATCTTTTTTTGGATATTAGTCCATAGATTATTACTAGAGGTATGGCCAATTGTATTAGTAGAAAAATTAAGTTTGTCACCCAAGGGTAGTAAAAACCTAAATGATAAAGAGCCCTTAAAGGACTGCCAACAGTAGGTTCTCTGAAAATATGTGCTAGATAAGGTCCTAGAGTGGGGATAATTCCCGTCCAAGTAGCACATGATATTAAAGGTATAAATAAAGTTAAGGCGGTGATGGTAATCAGAGGAGATAATTTTTGTTGATTATTTTTGGCAACCAATAAATATAAAGGCAAAAGTAATATTGGATAAACCTTTGTTAGAATAGCTAACGTTAAAGTAAAAAAACTTAGCTTATAATATTTATTTAATAAAAATATTAAAGACCAAATAGTTATAGTTGTTGGTAAAATATCATAGCGATTAAAGGTGAAGAAGATGAATGAAGGTAGGATGATTAGCCATAAAATACGCCGTTGATTTTGTTGATTTATTTTTAATAATAATCTGGTACCTAATAATAAAGACAGTAAACACAGAGCATTACTAGTAAACATTAACCAACGATAAGTTTCAAAATTATTAGCAAAGAATGATGGTATAGTAAAGTAAGTCAGGGCTAATTGCGGATATTCTACTGGTGGTATAAAAACTTGCCAGGAATTATCTTTGAAAGTAAAAAATGATCCATAATAAGGCTTAATTCCTTGACGCCACCAGTTAGCTTCGCGCCAATATACCGCCATATCCCAATCCTCAATGATTAAGGGGATGCCTTTGTCGCCAGCTTGACCATTTAAAAAAGGAAAATGTTTTGGCAATAAGGAAGCCAATAAGAAAAATAAGCTAGTGACAATTAACCACCAGATTACAGTTTGTTTAATTTCGTGGTGATTTAATTTAGTTGGAGTGGAATTATGGTTTTGTTCGAGCGGAGCAGTTAATTTTAAAGGAAGATCGGACATAATATTTATTAAATTATGTTTTTTGTTATTTAATAGAAAATATTATTGCTGAATCATCTTGATATACTTCACTAAATCTAGTATCACGATTAAGGTAGCGTAGCATATCAGGTCGTCTGGTTTCTAATAACAGCCAATCTGCTCGAAAAATATCTTTAGCCACGTAGTAAATATCCGGCCGTTTTCCTTTAGTGGCATTTACCCAAGCCCAGTATTTATCCTGATCATATTCATACATAAATGTTTGGTCTAAACCCGTGAGATAATAATTATGCAAATTATTATAAAATAACAAAGGGAAAGTTCCCCAATCAGATTGGAAAACAATACTATGTAAATTAGTGTTTTGGGCAAGCCAATTACTAGCAGCAGATAAATGTGAGATAGGAAAAGCTTGGCGTAAACCCGTATAAGCTGTCATCGGTCCGCGGCTTAAACCCAAAGGTATGGTGGCTACCAAGAAGAAAAACATAAAACCAGCAAAAGTTTTTCCTTTCAAAACTTGGGGTAGCCAAGATTTAAACTCCTGCCAGAAAATTTTTATATTTTCTTTAAGGGAAGCATCTCTTAATATTAAAGCCGTTGATATTACTAGCCAGGGAACCAGGTATTCAATTTGTCTTCTGGCCCTGGTTGCATAAATAAAGAAAATAAAGGTAATAAGTAAAGCAGTAATAGTTTCCTTGCTTTGTTTTTTGATAGTCTTAAAGAATAGAACAAACGCCGCGACCAATATTAATAACAAAACAGCAATTTTTTCAATTAAATCAGGAAAGGCGTAAGGATACCATTCGGCGCCAATGCCTATAATTTTAGAGTAATTAATTAAAGCCATACTAAAGAGCTGTTTTAAATAAAGCAGATTAGTAGGAAAATAAGGATTGATTATTAGGCCGCTAGTTATGCCAGCGATTGCCGATAGCCATAAGTTGGTATAAGGGGGCGCTATTAGTATTTTTAAATAATTTTTAACAAAATTTTTAAATTTCAAACCTGCCAAATTCGTTATTTTTATAAAATCGTACCAGCTGGATACTAAAGTATAAGCAAATAACATTAAAAGTATGGTAGGCCAGGCAGCGTAAAACCAAACAAATAACCAACTGTAGATAAATAGCCATCCCTTGCGTTTGGTAATAATTAAATAAAAACCCAAGATAGATAGGCCGATTGATAAAGAAGGCGCTTTAACTAGACTTAAACGGAAAAGTAGGGTAGCGTTGGTTAATAGTAATAGTAACCAAAAGTAAAGCCAGGAGGTTTTTAATTTGTGCAATAACCAAATTATTATTAGAATAGAAAAACTAGCAAAGAAAATAGTCGCTAATTTGGCCCCCACTAGGGGATTGCCTAAACTTACGAACGGGATTAAGATGAGATGATATAAAAAATGGTAGTCAATAAAAAATACTTTATATAACGCATCTTGGGTCCAAGGAAATTCCCGCAAAATACCATAATCACGCATCATTAAACTAAGTTTGGTATGGTAAAAAGAGTCCGGATCAGCTAAAGTCGGGCTGCTTTGCAGCCAGGTAAAAATAGTTAAGGTGATGATTATAGCCAGAAAGATATTCCATCGCTTGCTTAAAGGGAGTGCTAGTTTCATAGAGGTTTTCTTTTAAGTATAACAGTATTCTTACTTTTTATTTAATTTAACTAAAAATCTGTTATAATTTATTTAGATATTAAGATTAAAGATTTGGGATTTTTCTATTTATGTCCGGTCATTCTAAATGGTCAACTATTAAAAGTCAAAAAGGTGTAGCCGATGCTAAAAAAGGTAAACTTTTTACTAAATTAGGTCAAGCTATAACTTTGGCTGCGCGTCAGGGTGGCGGGGATCCTGCTAGCAATTCCAGTTTACGTTTAGCTATTGATAAAGCTAAACAATTTAATATGCCTAAAGATAATATTGAACGGGCTATTGCTCGTGGAATAGGCGTAGGAGGGGCTGTTAATTTAGAAGAAATTGTATATGAAGCTTATGGTCCCGGTGGAGTAGCTTTTATTATTAGTTGTATAACAGATAATCGTAATCGCACTGCTTCAGAAGTAAAGCATATTCTAACTAAATATGGTGGTCGGTTAGCAGAAAGTAATAGCGTGCGTTGGCAATTTAAAGCTAAAGCGGTAATTCAATTAGCTGCGCCACAAGGACAGGAACGCGAGAGTTTGGAATTAGGATTAATTGAATTAGGTATTGATGATTTAAGAGAAGAGGGTGGGCAGTTGATTATTTATACACCACCATCAGATTTAGAAAGAATAAAACAATTCATTGAAAGCCGAGGATTTCCTATTGTTTATACGGCAATAGAGTTAGTATCAGATAATCCAATAGATATTTCTGATGGAACGATCCAAAGACAATTAGATCAGCTTAAAGAAGAGTTAGATAATTTAGATGAAGTAGATAATATTTTTACTAATGAAAAGTAATAATTTTAAAATTTTAGGTTTAGATCCGGGTTTTGGTAGAATTGGTTACGCGGTGATTTTAAGTCAAGCAAATAAATTGGAATTAATTAATTTTGGTTGTTGGGAAACAGATAAAAAATTGTCTTTGCCGGATAGATTAAAACAATTAGCTGATTTTTTAGATAATTTGTTATTAAAAAAGAAGCCCGATTTAGTGGCTATGGAAAAATTATTTTTTGCCGCCAATACTAAAACCGCCTTGGAAGTAGGTGAAGCCAGAGGAGTAATGCTGGCCGCCGTGGCTAGATTAAATCTACCAATAGCTGAGTATACCCCAGCTCAAGTAAAGTTAGCGGTTACCGGTGATGGCCGGGCTGATAAAAAGCAGATTCAAAAAATGCTCAAGTTAATTTTTAAATCAATTGATAATATTAAATCAGATGATGCGGCTGATGCGGTGGCGGTAGCTGTTTGTGCGGCTTTAACTAAACAATTATTCTCTACCGCCAAGTAGGCTGTTTTATGTTAAACTAAAGTTAGCTTATGCCAAAGGTAGCTAAATCAGAAATTCGTAAAGATTATATACAAAATAAGTATGTAATCATTACTCCTCATCGTGATTTTCGCCCTCATTATTTAGACCAGATAAATTATGAGCCAGAGTTAACTAAAATCCCTGCTTACGATAAAGACTGTCCTTTTTGCTCAATTAATTTAAGGCGAGCTAAAAAAATTATTGGCAGTAAAAAGTCTTGGCAACTAGCGGTTTTGCCAAATAAATATCCTGCCGTTAGTCTTACTAATCCCAAAGCCTATGGGCAGCAGGAAGTAGTGATAGAAACCCCTTTACACAATGTTCATCTAGAAGATTTAGCAACCGATAGAATTGTTAAGATTTTAGAAGTTTATGCAGAACGGACTAAAGTATTAATGAAAAATCCCAAATTAGAATATATTTTAATTTTTAAAAACAATGGCGGCCGAGCTGGCGCTTCTTTACTGCATGCCCATTCCCAGATTTTTGCCACTAGTTTTCTCCCGCCGCATTTAGCTGATAAATCGCAAAGAGTGCAAGAATATAAATTACGTACCGGTCGCTGTGTTTATTGTGATGTCATAAAAAAAGAAGAAGCAGGCCCTCGTTTGGTATTTGCTGATAAATGGATAGTAGCCTTTACTCCTTATGCTTCTATGTATAATTACGAACTTTGGTTAATACCACGCAGGCATTTAGATAACATAACTAATTTAAAACCAGCCGAAAGAGTGTCGTTGGCTAAGATTTTACAGAGGGCTTTAACTAAAATTTCCCATCAACTTAAATTGCCGTATAATTATTATTTTCATCAAGTGGTTCATGATGAGGATCAACATTTGTATTTAAAAATTACGCCGCGTGGTACAACTTGGGCTGGTGTAGAAATAGGTTCTGGTTTAATAATTAATCCTATTTCTCCAGAAAGTGCAGCAAAATTTTATCGCCAATAATTATGACAGATAGTAAATATGAGCCCGCAAAAATAGAAGCTAAGTGGCAGGCGCTCTGGGACAAGGAGCGCACTTTTAAAGTAGAGGAGACTAAGAAGGATAAAATTTATGTTTTAGATATGTTTCCCTATCCTTCAGCTCAAGGTTTACATGTGGGGCATGTGGAGGGATATACCGCCACTGATATTTATTGCCGATATTTAAGAATGAAAGGTATAGCAGTTTTGCACCCCATGGGTTGGGATGCTTTTGGTTTGCCAGCGGAAAATTATGCCATTAAAACCGGCACCCATCCGCAAAAGCTTACTTGGCAAAATATTGATAATTACCGCCGTCAATTAAAATCTTTAGGCTTTTCTTATGATTGGTCACGAGAAATTAATACTGCTGATCCAGCGTATTATAAATGGACACAGTGGTTATTTTTACAATTATATGAAAAAGGTTTAGCTTACCAAAAAACAGCTCCAGTTAATTGGTGTTCGTCTTGTCAAACCGTTTTAGCTAATGAGCAAGTAATAAATGGCGAATGTGAGCGTTGTCATAACCAAGTGGAACAGCGGCAGATGAAACAATGGTTTTTTAAGATTACTGAATATGCAGATGAATTATTAAAAGATTTAGATAAATTAGATTGGCCGGCTAATATCGTGGAGATGCAAAAGAATTGGATTGGAAAATCAACAGGGGCGGAGGTTGAATTTAAAATTAAAAAACAAAAACTGAAAATTAAAATTTTTACTACTCGTTTAGATACTATTTTTGGTGCGACTTATTTAGTGCTAGCACCAGAACATAAATTAATTCAACAATTAAGAAATAAGATAAACAATTGGCCAGAAGTAGAAAAATATATAAAGGAATCCCAGAAGAGAACAGAGCTGGAAAGAAAAGCAGAAATTAAAGAGAAGACCGGTGTAAGGTTAAAAGGCTTGGTGGCAATAAATCCAGCTAACCAAGAGGAGATGCCGATTTTTATTGCTGATTATGTGCTAACTTCCTATGGCACTGGTGCTATTATGGCTGTGCCAGCGCATGATGAGAGAGATTTTGAGTTTGCGAAGAAATTTGGTTTACCAATCAAGTACGTTGTCACACCCGCGAAAGTTTCAGTATCTCAAAGTAAAACAGGTGTACATTGGTTATCTAATCAAGGTGTATTTGAAGAAGATGGGGTGCTATATGGTTGTGAAGAATTCAATGGATTGTCTTCATCCGATGCACGCCACAAAATCGCTAAAAAACTTGGCGCTAAATTAACTACCAAATATCGTTTGCGTGATTGGCTCATTTCTAGGCAACGTTATTGGGGAGCACCCATTCCTATTATTTATTGTGAAACTTGCGGAATAATACCAGTACCAGTTAAAGATTTGCCAGTATTGTTGCCAGAAGATGTTGATTTTAAACCAACTGGTGAGTCACCTTTGGTTAAATCCCAATCATTTCATCAGGTCAAATGTCCTAAATGTGGATTACCAGCTCACCGCGAAAATGATACTATGGATACTTTTGTTGATTCTTCATGGTATTTCTTGCGTTATTGTGATCCGCAAAATAATCAAGAAGCCTTTAATCCTAAAAAAGTAGCTAGCTGGTGTCCAGTAAATTTTTATGTGGGTGGAGCGGAGCATGCGGTAATGCATCTTTTGTATGCTAGATTTTTTACTAAAGTGCTGGCGGATTTAGGTTATATTAAATTTCGCGAGCCATTTTTAAAACTTCGCAATCAAGGATTAATTTTAGGTGAAGATGGGCAAAAAATGTCCAAATCCCGCGGTAATGTTATTAATCCAGATGAAATAGTTGAACAATATGGAGCAGATACACTGCGGCTTTATGAAATGTTTATGGGGCCATTGGAAGATAGTAAACCTTGGAATACCTCCAGTATTATTGGTGTGCGGCGTTTTTTGGAAAAAGTTTGGCGATTAGCGACTGATTTAATAACTGAGCAGCAGACTAACAATAAAGCAGAAGAAGCAAATTTGGCTTATTGGTCTGCTTATACTACTAAGAAAGTTACTACTGATATTGAATCATTTAATTTTAATACAGCAATTAGTATCTTGATGGAGTTTAGTAATGTAATATTAACCACTGCTGGCGCGGAAAAAGTTAAAGCAATTAAAAATTTATTAATCTTACTTTATCCTTTTGCTCCGCATTTAACTTCGGAACTTTGGGAAAAGTTAGGAGAAAGAGGATATATTTGGCAGCAGGTTTGGCCCGCTTGGCAGGAAGAGTCTTTGATAAAAGAAAACGTCAAAATAATTGTGCAGGTTAACGGTAAGGTGCGTGATACTATTGATTGTTCTTTAGGCATGGACCAAGCTGCGGTGGAGAGAATAGCCAAACAATCAATTAAGGTAGCCAAGTTCTTAACTGGCAAGATACTGAAGGTTATTTATGTTAAAGATAGATTAATAAATTTTGTGGTGGAGTAACAAAATTTTAAAAGGAGTAAAAAGGTAATAAGTTAATAATTAGGCATTTTTAGACGATTAGTCAAAAATGCCAACAATTCAAATCAACGTTTTTATCTTTTGGTTATCATATTTTTATGCCAATGCAACTTTTCTCCAAAACTATTAGTAGTATTCCGTTGCTATGTAGATTATTAGCCGCCGGTCAGGTCATAGCGGCTCCCACCGAAACAGCTTATGCCTTACTCGTTGATGCTACCAATACTAAAGCTGTTAAAAAAGTTTTTGCTATTAAAGGTAGAAATAAAGATAAAGTTTCAGCATTATTAGTAGTTAATTTAGCTATGGCTAAAGAATATGCCAGGTTTTCATCTCTAGCTTTAAAGTTAGCTCGATGTTATTGGCCCGGTCCTTTAACCTTAGTTCTGCCAGCTAAAAAGAGATTATCATCATTAATTATAAAGAATAAATATGTTGGCATGCGAGTACCAAAACATAAGTGGTTACTAAAATTATTAACTAAATTTAATAAACCACTCACCGCTACATCAGCTAATTTAACTGGCGGACCTAATTTATATTCCTGCAAGGAAGTCAAAAAACAATTGACCAAAAAAGGATTAAAGTTTTTGGTAGACAGCGGGCGTTTACCCAAAAAGAAAGTTTCTACTATAGTGAAAGTAATTAATAATAAATTGATTTTATTACGTCCTGGAGCAATATCATTAAGCAAAAAATTAATAGAGAAAAATTAAGATTTTATTCTAACTTTCAACTTCTAGTTTCTAAATTCTAATTATGTTGCCTGATAATTTATTAGCTTGGTCTAAGCAAATTATAAATCGCTACCAATTATCTGCCGGACAACGCCTTGGACAACATTTTTTAATTGACAAAAAATTATTAAGGCAAATTGTTAAATTAAGCCAACTTCAATTTCAAGAAAAAGTTTTGGAGGTTGGAGGTGGTTTAGGTACTTTAACTATGGCACTATTAGAGTTAGGTGCTCAAGTGACAACAGTAGAACTAGATAAAAAGTTAGCCGCCGGACTTAAAAAATTATCCTTGGGTAATAACTTACAAGTAGTTACTGATGATATTTTAAAGTTAGATAATCAGAGAATTATAGAAATTCTAAAATTACAACCAGAGGAACAATTTAGTATTATTAGTAATTTACCTTATGAGATAAGTGGTGCTTTTTTGCGTAAATTTTTAAACAGCCCTCTGCCTATTAGGCAACTAATATTACTCTTACAAAAAGAAGTAGCTGAAAGGCTACAAGCTAAACCAGGAGATATGAGTTTATTAGGATTATTGTGTCAATTAACCAGTAAAATAGAATTAGTGCAGCAAGTTAAGCCGGAGAGTTTTTATCCCCAACCACAAGTTAATTCAGCCTTAGTAAAAATAGTTCCTTATTCAGTTAAACAAAAATCTATTTTATTAGCGGGAGTAGATTGGTTATGGCTTTGGCAGATAGCTAGGGCGGGTTTTGCTGCTAAACGTAAACAGTTACATAATAATTTAAGTTCGGCTTTACCTTTAACCTCCAAAGAAATACAAGAAATATTAACGGGTTTAAATTTAAGTCCTCAAATCAGAGCTCAAAATTTGTCTCGCGAACAGTGGATTTTATTAGCTAAAACATTATTAAAATATCAGGTATAATTATTATTTATTTTCTTTGACTTTTTTGTTTTATTGTGATATAATTTAATATGTTGATACTAAAATTGTGCCTATTAATCAAGAGCCAAATTATGAACCAAATTATAAATCAGAACAGCGTATTTATGCTGTCTTATTTATAGTAATGTTAGGGGCTTTGGTTTTAGGTTGGTGGCAGATAAATAATGACATTTACCTGCCATTTAGTTGGTTAAAAAATAAACCAGTAGTCAATTCAGATAATCTTATTACCGATGAGCAGGGAATTTTGCTTACTAAAGATACTGATAATGATGGCTTGTCTGATTATGATGAATTATATCTTTATGGCACCAGTCCTTATTTACAAGATACAGATTCTGATGGCTATCCTGATAAAACAGAAATAGAAACCTCTCACGACCCCAACTGTACCGCTAATCAAACCTGTCTTAAAGCTAAAATAAGTTTTACTGAAGGAACAAAACGCCCGCAGACCATAGCTGAACTTAGACAGACATTAAAAGAAGCTGGAATACCAGATGAACAGTTAAATTCTATTGATGATGCTACTTTGCTTGAAGTTTTTAATGAAGTAGTGCAGGAAGTTGGAGTGACCGTACCCGTAAATGGTGAACAGCCTGTTAATACTAATACTAATTCTACTACCGAAGGTTTTGCCTCGGAGCAGGTGAATCTAACCGAAGAACAGAAACAGTTATTAAAAAACATGTCAGGCGCGGAATTGAGAACCTTTTTAAAACAGAGTGGCGTTACTTCATCGGAATTAGATCAAATTGACAATGATACGCTTAAAACAATCATTAATCAAACTCTAGGATTGTGAAAGTAGAATCTGTAAGCTAGAATTTAGAATACTGTTATGCTTAATTTATTTTAGCATTTAGATTTCGAAACAAGTTCGGAGTGACAAAATTCAAAATTATTTTTATTTTTCATTTTGATTTTTACATTTTGATTTTGTAACATGTCTTGGTTTCACCAATTACCCACCAAAACCCGCCATTGGCTAATAGCTAGTTTGCTAGTAGTATCGTTTTTAGTTTATGGGTTTGTTTTTTTTGCTCAACCTAGACCAGCTAGCGCTTTTTTGGGTTTTGGAGATATTACCTTTGATATCAATTCATTATCCCACTTCATTTGGAACAAAATTCAAAAAGCGTGGGAAGATGTCTGGAAACATGCAGTATCAGTAGCTTATAAAAATGCCGTTCGTACTTTTACTCAGCGCATTGCTTATGATATGGCGGTTTATATATCATCAGGGGGCGCCGGGCAAAAACCGATGTTTGTTACCCAGCCTGTTGGTAAGTATTTGGAAAACGTAGCTGATGATGCAGCTGGTGATTTTTTAGACACCTTATCTAAAGAATCTGGCTATTTAAAACAAGGTTTATGTGAGCCGGTTGATCTGCGAGCTAAACTAACTATTCAAATGCCAATGTTTAATGAGATTAAACCAAGAAAGCCTAAGTGTAGTTTATCAGATATTAAAAAGAATTTAGAAAAATCATGGGAAGAAGCTAAAGATTATTATAGTAATATCTCTTTAAGTGATTATCAGCAGTTTTTTGATTTAACTCAAAATGATTTAGGCATTGCCTTTGAAGTATTAGGCAAAAGTGAGGAGAAAATATTAAAAGAAATTGGTGGCAAATCTTTAGAGCAACAGATGACTCAAGGTTTCAAAAATGTAGGCTCATTTATTAGTAATTATATTAAAACTCCCGGTAAAGTAATAAGCGAAACGCCAGGATCTGCTTTAGAAAGCGCTTCGAGACAGGAAAATTTTACTGGTGATGTGATAGCTGATGCCTTGGGCGTATTTACCAATACTTTAATTTCCCGTTTACAAAAAAGAATATTTCAAAAAGGTTTAGCTCCAGTAGGTGGCGGTTCAGGTGGCGGGCCCAGTTCAATTTTTGGACCAAGTGCCACCATCGGCATAGAATATGCTATACAAGTAAACTCTAGTTTATCTACACCTAATCTAGTGATTGATACTAGCCAAATGGATATTATTAGTGAATTATTAAATTGTCCGGATATTCGTTATGCTTCGGTAAATAATTGTACTCTTGACCAAAGTTTTGCTACGGCTTTGCGTCAAGCTGAAGAAGGTCAGGCTTTAACTTTACGAGAAGCTATAGCTAAAGGCTATGTTAATGGCAATTGGAAATTTGCCAATATTAGGCCTATGGATATTAGACGGCCAGATGCTTGGTATTTGACTGATTTAAGAAAATTGCGTAAAGCCAGAATTATTCCTGTTGGTTGGGAATTAGCAGCAGAAAAGTTTCCTGGCAAAACTTTAAATGAGGTAATGAATGGTTTTAATGATCAAAATAGTCCTTATTGGCATTTAATTGATCCTGATTGGGTGTTACGCGCTCCACCTGCGCAATGCCGTCTTAAAGGTGCGGGACAGATTTTACAATCGCAAGGTCCCAATCGTGAAGAAACTTGTGTAGATACAGAACAATGCGTAGCAGAAAAAGATGACGGTTCTTGCGTTGCTTGGGGTTATTGTCTAGCAGAAAAGAATACTTGGAGATTTTGGGGTGATTCTTGCGAATTACCAGTTGGTTCAGGTCGGGCACCTTATGCTACTTGTCAAACATTTAAGGATAAAAATAATAATGAGTTGAGTCTGCTTACTAATTCTTTAGCTAATTATAATGATGATATTTGTAATGATTCCTCGGTTAGTTGCCGTTGGTATTCTTGGGCGCCACTTAATACTGATACGGTAGTAGGTCCTGATCGTTATAGTAGTGAAGAGGTTGATAAAATTTATTTAAAGAATTTGGATAAATTAAGTTGTACTACCAGTGAGCAAGGCTGCACTGCTTTTTGGCGCGCTACTAATATTAATGATGCAGAGCTAGTCGCTCGCGGCGCTACTGGTGCAGAGCCTATAGAACGATTGGTTAATTATGTTAGTACTACCGCAGGCGAACAATATATAAGTTATGCTAGCTTAAATAAAGTTTATTTACGCGAAGCGCCTCAGTATTTAAATTGTTATGATGTTGATGGTGCTGGTGATCCGATTTCAGCTAATGATTCCCCACAATGTAAAAATTACGCTTCTTTATGCTCTAGTCAGGAAGTTGGCTGTGAATTATATACGCCAGCTGATGGAAGTCCCAAAGTTCCGGCAGTAGTTCAAGCTCAAGATTATTGTCCAGATGTTTGTGTTGGTTTTAATCGTTATACGCAAGCATCAGTTTTCTTTGAAAAAAAACCTGCTACTAATTTTGATTTTATTCCTTCCTCAGCTCAAACTTGTCCTGCTCAAAGCGCTGGCTGTGAAGAATTTACTAATTTAGATCAATCAACCGAGCAAGGTGAAAAACGGGAGTATTATGTAGAATTAAGGCAATGTATTGATATAAGCGATTCCAGAGCAGGCACCTTTTATACTTGGGTTGGTTCCGAGTTACCTGGTTTTCAATTAAAATCATGGCAACTACAAACCGCCGATGATGGTTCACCTTATACAGTTGATGGTTTGGGTGAGTGTCGTGAGGCGCCCACTTTTCCCTTTCCTGCCAGTAATCCTGACTGTAAACAATTTTATGATATAAATGGTAATATTTATTATCGTTTTGCTTCTAAAACAGTTTCCGCTTCAGATTCATGTTATCGTTATCGTGCTACCAATATTACCCAAGATGATTGTACTGCTACAAATGGCAGTTGGGATACTGGATTAAATGCTTGTATTTATAATGCTATTCCAGGGGAGGGTAAAGCTTGTAAGGCCAAATATAATGGTTGTCGTGAGTATCGTGGACCAACCTCGGCTGCCAGTCAATTATTATTCCCGGTTTCTACTTTTGGCGACCCTGAACCTATAACCAATTATCCTTTAGACGCTTCTTTTACTTCTGGCTGGGGTTCAGGGCAGAACACCAAAGATGCTTTATCTATTACCGGTCATGCTTATGCTTCTGGCACTGGTAACCCACCCTATGTGTCTCCTACTATTACGCGAGTTATTCCAGCAGGAGTAGCTAAAGCGGGACATAAATATTTATTTACTTTTTGGGCTAAACGTTATACTACTACTAATAATTTAACTATAGAATCACAACCAAACGATACTTATCTTTGGGATATTGATATTTCCACTATAGGTTTAAGCGATGATTGGCGAGAGTACCAAGTGGAAGAGAAATTAGATGAGAATCTGGCTGATACTCTAAATAATTTCGGAGCTTTCTTGCGTTTTAAATCTACTTATCCTTTTGTCATAGATAATATAGTAGCTCGTGATGTTAGCGACACTTTTTATTTAGTAAAGAATTCGTGGCAGACACCTGCAGTTTGCGAAGCGCAATTCTTAGGCTGCCAGCGTTATACTAATTCTAAACAACAAACTTTGTTTGCTACTGGTTTTAGTTCGTTATGCAGACAAGAGGCGGTTGGTTGTGAAGCTTTAATTAATACTCAAAATTCTGATTCGCCCCAAAGTGAAACTATAACCTCCGGCACTCAAACAATTACTATTCCCGCTGATAGTTTAGTTTATCGTGTATACGATAAAACGAAATCATGTCCTGCTAATGCTGAAGCTTGCCGTCCAATTGGCCAGCCAGTTTTAGATGCCAGTGGCGCGATTACAAGTTGGGGCGATAAATTAGTAAAACTTGATCCGGATAATTTTAATCCTCAAAAAAATATCAATTCTCCTTTATGTGAACGTTCTCAAGACGGTTGCGAGCAATTTACTTCTGAAAGTGGTGTTAGTTATTTTAAAGATCCGGGTTTGGCTTTGTGCGAGTATCGCCAATCAGATGGCCGATGGTATAAAAAAGGCAGTAGTGAACTGTGTAACTTATTAGTCAATCCTAGTTTTGAAGAGCAAAAAGACCATGGTAATAATTTAATTGTCAATGGTGGTTTTGAAGATTCCATTTTAAGTAATTGGATGCCGTCTAGCGCTAATACTTGGATGCTTACTAAACAGGAGTTTTACCTAGGGTCGCAGAGCGTTAAGATGGCAACCAATAAAGGCGGTTATTTGCGGCAGACAATAAGACTAATTCCTAATCAGGCCTATACTGCTCGCGTTTTTACCAAAGCAGATAATGATACACGGCGCACTTTGCATGTTTTTGGTTGTGGTGTTGATTTATTTGATTTTTCACAAAATGCAGGTTCTTGGGAAAAGTTACAAATTACCTATATACCAACCACTTCAGCTTGTACAATAGAGTTAGCAGTTAACTCTGGTTCTAGCGAAATTTATTTTGATAACACTTCAGTGTTTTTGGCTGAAGATTTTAGAGGTTGGGTAAGAAACGGTAAAATCTATTATTCTTCTTTAGGCAGCGCTTTAACCACTTTATCAGCTATTAATTCTATTCCTGGCCGTTATTGGGAAAGTAAAGTTTTAGAAATTGAAAGTAGTGATGAACAGTATTCTGGAGTATGGAGCGATTGGGTAGATGTAGGTGTCAAAAACGAAGAGAGATATTTTACCATTTCAGCCAACCTTTATGTGCCAGATATTCCGCAAAATGCTAATTTATCGTATTGGCGTATTTCTCCGCATGTTACTCCTGAGGTGAATAATATGAATTGTGCTATACGTCCTAGTACCGGGGTATCTACTTGTCATCATTATGATTTTGTTTCTCCTGCTCCACAAGCTGAAGATAGGACTGTTACTATAGCTGATAAAGGCAAATGGGTACATAAAAAGTTTACTATTAAGGCAGATCCCGACATTCGTTATGTATCAGTTGGTGTTATTACCAATGAAAATTGTTCAGTAGCAGGCGGTTGTCGAGCTAATCAAGTAGTTTATGTAGACCAGGTTAATATTACCGAGGGTATTTTAGATCCAGCTTACACCTGCCCCAGCGAGGCGCAAGGTTGTACTGCTTTTAGTGATCCTCAGTTAACGCAAAGCATTTTTTACTATTTAGATAATAATAAATTAGATAAAAATTCTTGCAATGGCAAAGTGAGTGAAAAAGGAGGTTGTTTATTATTTGCTAATTATAATGATGCTAACTTAAGATGGAATTCTAATGCTACTTATGCTAAGAGCGCTGAAGGTGTAGCCACAGCTCCTGAAAATACTGGAAATCTAGATACTAATATTATATTAAAAGTTGGACGCAGCAGAGTTTGTGCCGAATGGGCGACTTGTCAAAATTCGGCTATTACTTATGACGCCCAAAGCGGTCAGTCGCGCAGTATTTGTTATTTACTAGGCCGTTGTGATAAAGCGGGTGATATCGCCTCTAATAAATGTAGTAATTGGAAAGTAATAAATAATCCTCAACCTTTAGAACTAGCTTCTTATCAAACCAGAAGCATTGATTTTAATTCCCCCGACTTATCCGGTTACACCATACCGCATCAATATCCAATAGATACTTTAACACAAAAGAATTATTCTACTAGTCATAATGATATTAGGTTGACTTATATTAATAAAATCATCAAAGCTTGTTCTGGACCGGCGATAGACGAAGGCAAGCCTTGTACTACAGATGCTGATTGTGTTAATGATTGTAAATCCACTCTACGTTGTGGAGGCACAGGGGATGTTTGTGATTTGATTGGTCAAACCGCGCCTAATTGTAGTGATGATAATCCTTGTTCTTACGCAGATGTTGGTATTGACGGTTCAGGTCCGGGCGATCAGAATAAAAATACTTTAGCTAAATTGTGTCGTATTTATCCTCAACCAGATGCTCCTTTCCCATCGTCGTTAGCCAAATTTGATGCCGATGGCAATATTCAGTCTCGCGACACTGGTTTTAAAGATGCTAATATTTGTCAAACCGGGGAAGATTGTGAATGTAATTATAAACAAGTTAAATTTAGTGGTGGGGAACAAAGGTATTATTCTTTTAATAATGACGATATTCCAGAGAGAATTAGGGTAGAGCAAGATAATACCAATCAAGATAATACCAATACTGAAGAAAGCAAAGAGGTATGGTCTACAAAAAAACAAGAGGATTTATTCTTGGGTCTTAAAGGCTATTGTTTAGAGAAAGATGATTCCCGTTCTATTAATAATCGTCGTGATAGCCCTTGCCTTACTTGGCTTCCTTTGGATATTTTAGGGGGAGAATTATCTATCTATGATTATGCTCCAGCAGCTGGTTATCAAGCTGATAATTCTTACTATTGCAGTCAGGCTAAAGGCAATTGGAAAGACTTCCTAAAAAAGAATAATTACTCTCAAAATAACTATCAATATGCTACTCATTATAAATATAAAGGATCAGCTACAGCCGGCCCTTCTGATTATCCTTATTATTACGCTGGAGACGACGGAATAAAAGATTGTGGCTCTGTGAAGGATTTAAACAACAAAAAAAATTGGTATTGTGGTAATGAGAACTATTGTGCCTCTGCTTTAGTTGATAAAGTCGTGATATTTCCCGTGCAGGCAACGGATGTTGAGAAACAGCTTAAGAAAGATGATATTCATAGTATTATAATTAATGTTGATGAAAACACTGGCGGTGGTTATGGAGGTCATTATCTTCAGCAAGATTTTACACTAAATCGAAGTAATAATTGGTGTACATATGTTCTTCATAGGAAGCTTGATAGTAATTTTGAGCGAGCAGAAGATAAAAGTATTTGTACCAACATACCAGGCAACTATCTTGTTTCACCATCCTTAGGTTATGGTATGGTGGGCTGTAATTCAAATGAAGATTGGGTAGCTATTAAGGCGGTATTTGATTCTAACTCAACAAAACTGTTGGGTTATAATATGGCTAAGTGTGATGGTTCACCAGATACCGGTGGAGCTGTAATGTGTAATTTTAGAATTAATTTATTTGAGTATTGTACTAATGTTGTTCAAACAACGCATGGCACCGAAAATAAAGCTTGGACAGACAGAATTTTACGTAATAATAATTTTGAAGCCGTTCCCGGTGCCATTACTGAACTTGGATTTAATGTTAATAGATCACCTTGGCCATATGGTAGAATAACAAAGCATCCTGATAAGCAGTTGTTTGTTTTAAGTGATAAATTTGGAAGAGAGATCTATGATAATAAATTTTTTACAGTTTCTACCCCTTTTGGTTGTCAAGGTGTTTGTGGTAGTCCACCTAATAATAATAATAATATAAAGCAGGGAATGTGCATTTCTGATGATATTAATACTTTAGGCAATCCTTGTAATAATTCTGGTGAATGCGGTGATCCTGGTATTTGTACTGGTTATATTTATAGTGTATGTGAAAGCGGCATTAACAAAGGAAAATTATGTACCAAAAATTCTGATTGTGGCAGTGATTCGTCGTGTGTTTCTTTTAGTAAACAAATATCTAACACCAACCAAACAGAAGGTGTGCGTCGGGTTCAGGAATTGTTTGCTAAAGTATATGATTTCTTCTCTTATGATTATTCTAATAGCCGTTACATTTCTGAAATTTCTACTGTTATCGATAATGATATAAGTTTGAAAGATGAGGGTGCTTTAGATACCCTTAACAAAGTGCCTCATCGTCCAGATGTTAGAGAAGTAATGTTTGATTCAGATAAAAAAATGAATTACGAAGGCAATACTGGTTTTACTTTAAGTTCTGATTTTGGCTCTATAAATTCTACTGACGGAAAAGCCTTAATTTTAAATTCGCCAGCGGCGGTGACGGCTAAATTTTATGCTTACAATGCTAACGGCGAACAAATGCCATTAACCGAAGTGAGAGTTGATTGGTTTGGCGATTATTTAAATTCAGCCGGCGCCAAAGGTAAATATAAAAACCATAAGCATATGTGCCAGCCGATGACTATCAAAAATTCGGATAATATTGATATTGCCAATCCTAATTATAACTTTGGCGATTCAACACAGGCTTGTATTGATGATTCCGTAGAATCTTTAGGTTATTTCAGCTTTACCAGTATATTGACTTGTTCTGTTGATGGGGCAGGGCTTCCATCTTGCTCCTCGGTTTCTGGCAACAAGGCTTGTTGGGATCAAACTTTACAAGCCTGTGTTTACAAACCTCGTGTTTATGTAGAAGATAACTGGGAGTGGTGTGCTACTGGAGAGAAAGGTAACAAATGCGATCCTTCTAATAATAAAGCTTGGCTTAATATGTCTGGCGCTGGTAAGATAATTGTTTATCCGTAAAATTTAGCGAGTTAGTTTTTAAAAAACAGGCTTCAAGAGAGGCCTGTTTTTGTTACTATTAATTAACGATGATTATTAGTTTTTATCTGTTATATTTATATTAATATTTGCAAAAAATATAATTTTGTGTTATAATTTAACTACTATTAAACCATATTTAGTGGTAAAATTAGTTATAGATTTACATATAGATTTAAAAAGATAAAAATTTTTCAACCTAAACCTAAAAATAACCCACGCATGCGCGTATCATTTAGTTTATTAGCTAAATTAAAACGGTTAATAATACCTACCAAGGCAGCTTGGCTAGGGATGATTATCTTAACCGTTGTTTTGTTGTTAATAGCTTTTCCTGTTTATGCTGGTTTAGGTCAAGCTTTAGGTAATTTTTTGTTATGGATTGCTAGATTATTTGCCAATCTAACCGTTACTCTGATTGACATTTTATTAGCCGTAGCTAAATACAATAATTTTATTAATGCGCCAGCTATAGAAGTCGGTTGGGTGATAATGCGTGATCTGATGAATATGTTTTTTATCGTGATGTTGTTGCTTATAGCTTTCGGTACGGTTTTTAGAATAGATAATTACCACTACCGCCATCACTTAGGCAAGCTTTTAATTATGGCGGTGCTGATTAATTTTTCCAAAGCCATCACTGGTTTTATGATAGATGTTTCACAGGTAGCAATGCTAACTTTTGTTAATGGTTTTGCTCAAGCAGCTGCAGGTAATTTTGTACAAGGTTTACATTTGAATAAAATGTTTCAGTTTTCTCAAAATCCTGATAATCCAGGACAAGCTAGTGAGTGGACATTATTTACCGCTGCTTTGTTAGGTTTGATTGTTGTGATTATGACAACAGTGGTGGTGGGTATATTTGTGATAGTATTTATTGTACGTATTGTAGCTTTATGGTTTTTAATTATTATTTCTCCCCTAGCTTATATCTTGAATATTTTCCCAGGCAGAAGCCAGGAATACGCTTCAATGTGGTGGAATTATTTTATAAAGTATGCTTCAGCTGGTCCGATTTTAGCTTTCTTTTTATGGTTGTCGCTTTCAGTGATGCAGATGACGCAGGGTAATACTTCTACCAATTTATTAAATAATGGAAATATAACCAATAGTGAAGGTGGGTTTGGTTTATCTAAGATTGTTTCGTCTTCAATAACAGAAATTGGTTCTTCACCAGTACTACTCTCTTTTATTATCAATATAATTTTATTAATCGGCGCACTATGGATGACCCAGAAACTCGGTGTCGCCGGCGGCCAACTCGCTGGCGCGGCTATAGCGAAGATGCAAAGATTAGGGATGGGTGTTATTAAAACACCATTTAAGGGGGTGTGGAAGGCTACTAAAGCAGCGGCTAGTAGAGCTAATGAGAAAATAGTGAATGCTACTGGCGGCAGATTGAGTCTTGATTATAGAGATTATGTAAAATCATATAAAAAAGTTAGAGCAGAACGTCGGCGCGAAAGATATAGAGGATTTGAGGGTCAGACGAAAAAATATTTTAGAGAATTTGGAGTCAGTCCAACTGGCATTGCTAAATTTGTATTAGGAGCGATCCCTCGTCATCGGATTCAAAAGCAACAAGAGCAAGATAGTAAAAGAATGGTTGAATTAACTGAAAAATTAGAAAGACCAAACAAAGCTGCTGAAAAACGTAAACAGTTACAGGAAGAAGAGAATCAACTCACGGGGCAAATGAGTAGTTTAGAAAAAGAACGTGAGGCGCTACAATTAGATTCGCAACTTAATCCAAAAAATGTGGCTGCTAATACTAATCGTATAAATGAAATTAATAGTAAAATAAACGATACGCAAAATAAATTAGCAAGGAATAATGTTCTTCAGGGGATGACAGACCAAGAGCTGGAACAGCAGGTTAATATTGAATTGAAGGCAGATATTCGTAAATTAATGAAAGAAATACAAGATTTAAATCCAGTAGTAAATTTGATACCATTATTAGACTACGATAAGATAATAGATTTTCACAAAAAACAACTTAGTAAAACCGATGCCGATTTAGTTAAACAAGATACAGATCTTAATAAAGAAAAGGCCACTTTACAAAATAAATTACTGCTTACTAAAGATAAATATGAGGCTAATAAAATAAAGGAGCAAATAGATAAAATAAATCAACAATTAACAGAAGTTAAAACTAAACATATAAGTATTCTACAAGAGAAAGATGCGCTTAATGGAATAACGGAGCCAGTTGCTCGTGAACAGAAAGCACGTGAATTACAGAGTATATATGAAAGCAAACAAAAGAATTTAGTTGAACAACAAGCAGTTTTAAGTGAACGTTTTAATACTGCCGATCTTACTCAATCAGAACGTGAAATGATACTTAATGAAGTCAACAAACTTAAGAAAATTATAAAAGAAAGAAAAGAAGCTTGGTATCAACCGAAAGAATCAGGGGAATATTATATAGAAAGAGAAAGAAGAAGATCGGTGGCTGAAGAAAAACAAAAGATAACCTCAAAGAATGCGGAAGAATTAATTGCCGACCACGAGGCGGCGATTAAGGCAAAGAATGAATATCAAGCTATGGCTTATGCAGAAAAATTAGCAGAAGATGGTAATTTAAATACATTAATAAATCATTATGGTAGAACAGGAGTATTATCTAAAACTAAAGGTAAGAGCAATTTTGAGGGACTTAATGAATACAGAGAAAAAGTTTTACAAGGTCAATTGGGTTTAGATGAACAAACAGCTTATAGATACCAAAATGATTTATCTTATATTGCTGAAGCGCTTGGGCAGTGGGCTTTGGCTCGCAGTGTTGGATTTAATGTTGATAATCGTAAATTCTATAAGTTATCTGAAAAAGAACATACTGCGTCGGCTTTGACTGAAATATTAAAAATGGACCCGCAACGTATAAGTTCTTCCCTTACTCGTTTGGCTTATGGTGGAGAAGTGGTACAGCCAGACGGTACACTAAAATTTGACATAGATGCTTTAGGTAAGGCCATTGCTATAGCTACCGCTAATGCTGTACAAAACCACATGAATCGTTTTCAGATTAGTACCGCCACCAACTTAATACAACCGCATGTATTGGATCAATTAAAACTGTTGGTAGCTCAAGGTAAAATATCACAAGAATATATTAACGGTTTATTAAGACGTGTTTGGTCAGCTCAAGAGAAAACAGTTGCACAAATTATTAATTATTTACGCGGTAGTATATAAACTAGAGAAGATGTTTATATGGAAGAAAAAATATTCCATAAATCAACAAACAATGCTATGTCGGATATAAAAGTAAATCCAGATTATAATTTATTAGATTTTCGTATTTATGAAGAAATAGAAAAGTTTATCAAAGAGGAATTATTATTTGATGAGCCAGTTAAGATATCACATTTTGCACATAATTTAAATAATTTATTATTACAACAAAATATTAGTAGCGGCCAGCACCAAGAGTTAATAAATAAATATCAAACTTTGTTGACGCAACTTTATTTGGCCAGTCTACCACATTTATCAGAGGATGAATTGTTGAATTTGCTGCAAAATCACTTGATTCAGATTTTAGATGACAAGGTGAATATAAACGACATGTTGCGTATTTATATAATGATGCATTTTTTAGTTTTAGAAGAGAGGGACATTTTTAAACATAAAATTATTGACATTTTGGAGAATAATAATGAATTAATTGGCGGTACTTGTGATATAGGAGATGGCAAACAATTAGACGGTGTTGGTCGCTGGTTAGCTTATCGTAGGTTTCGATTGGGTGTTGAGGATAAAATTAATATAGTTAAACAAAGCGAATTTTTAGTACAGGATAAAGCAATTATAAATTTATCAATTAAGTCTCGTGAGCGGTTGAATAAATTATATCGTTTATATTGGCAACTTCACAAATCGTCTTTAACTCAAGAAGGTTGGGAAGACCCGGTAGTAGTGTTAGATAATGGTAGACTCAAATTTTTGTCAGATGGTATTTTGACAGATATTAATACGAAGGTTTGGAATATTGTTAATAATGTTATATCAGAGGAGATAACCGCAAAAGACAAAGAACAAGAAAGTATAAAACCTATTAATCTCCAATCAACCCCTCAAGTAATGAAAAAACCAGAGCCAGCGTTTTTCTTTGATATCAACGACGAGAAAGAAGCGGATCGCTATCGAGAGCCAATAACTAAGAGCCAATGGCCAAGGGCAGATAATTTGGAGAAAAATTTACGGCAGTTGGCCGAGGAGGTGATTAAAAATAACAATTTTAGATTTAAAGACGAAACATCTCATAAACGTTTTGTCAATCTATTTGTCTCTTATATGAAAGACGTGCGAGATGTAATGGAAGTAAAAGAAATGCTAACTAAAGAAATTGCTACGGGTGGTTTAGGTTTACAGCCAGATAAAGCAAATATAGTTTTGGATATTTTAAAGAAAGTGCATAATGAGCTGCCAAAAAAGATGGAAGAGTGGAGTAAATTAGCCACCAGTTCCTTGCCGCCAGTTTCTAGTCAATCGCCAAACGAGGAACTAGTAACCAGGAATGAATTACCAGAACAATTACCGCCGGGAGTAATAGCACCACCTGCTCCATTAAAAGAAGGAAATGAAGAAATAAAACCGGAACCTTGGCAGCAGATTCCTAATCTGCCACCAATACCAGAAACTCCCATTCAAACCACTAAAAAATTAGAAGATGTTAAAGCGCCGCCTAAAATTTTAGGACCAATTGAAGAATTAAGACTTTTGAATCTAGTTGATTTTAGACGCTTGGGTACTGGCGCTTCGGATATAGCTAATAAAATTGTGGCTAAAATTCAACTGATTGGAGAAACCGGCATTGGACGTAAGTATCAGGCAATTAGAGCTTGGCAAGCTTCTCCTGTTTATAGGATGTATGTTGATATTGGCATTCAAAGCATTGAACAGCAAAAGAAAGTTAGCGATATAATTTTAGCCAAACAGCAAGTTGGAGAAGAAACTTTAACCGTAGCAGAGTTTGAGGCAATTGTGGATTTAAACAAGAAGCTTCGTTTCTAAATTTCTATTATGCGGCAATTTGTAGTTCCACAATTTATAGATGTTGAGGATAAGATAATCGGCCCCATTACCACTAGACAATTTTTAATTATCTTAGCCGGTGGTTTGTCGCTATTTATCGAGTTTAAGCTATGCGATTTAATGTTATTTATTATTTTAGGAATTTTAACTATTGTTTTTACCTTAGCTTTTAGTTTCTTGAAAGTTAATAGTATGCCTTTGCATTTTTTTATAATAAATATTATCCAGACTTTTAAACGGCCAAAATTACGCGTTTGGGATAAAACACTTAACCCTAAGGAAATTAAAGAGCTGCTTAATAAACAACAAGAGGAAGTAGTTGCTGTTACACCTCAAATTAAACCGCACGTAACCTTAACCCATTCACGCTTGCAGGAGTTATCTTTAATTGTAGATACCGGAGGAGCATATAAATCAGACAACGGGGAGTTAGAGGTAAAAGATACCAATGATAGAAAAATTTAGTGTTATACTTAATTTGTACTGATAATTCAAAATTAAAAAATCAAAATGCAAAATGACAAATTAGAATGGAAAAATCTTTATGTCACGATGAGGCAAGGCCGGAGCAGTCTAGATTACTTTGTTGGCACTTGCAATGAAAAGAAAAATATAAAAGACAATTTTGATTTTTGATATTTAATTTTAAATTTTTAAGATGCCTTCTAAAAATAAATTAGCTAAAGCAAAAAAAGGACCACCCACTCAAACTTATTTAGATATAGTTGCTATTAAAGAGGATTGTGTGATGATGCGTGACAGTACACTGCGAGCAGTGGTTTTGTGTTCCTCGATTAATTTTGCTTTAAAAAGTGAGGAAGAGCAAAATGCCTTAATTCAAGCTTATGCCCAGTTTCTTAATTCCTTAGATTGGCCTTTACAGATAGTTATTCAGTCACGTAAACTTAATATTGATAAATATGTGGAAGAGTTGCAGAATTTATCTAAACAGCAACCTAATGAATTATTGCGAGTATTAACTGATGAATATTTATCTTATATCAAAGAGCTGGTTAGTTTAGGAGAAATTATGACTAAGCGTTTTTATATAGTGATTCCTTATAGTCATCTTTCTGATAAACGGCGTGGATTTTGGTTTAGATTAAAAAGCATTTTTAGCCTTGGCGAATATATACAATTATCTCGGGAAAACTTTGCTAAAAACAAAGAAGCTTTAGATAGGAGAGTAGATTTTGTGATATCAGGATTGGCTTCTATGAGTATTAAGGGCATACGTTTAGACACACAAGGATTGATTGAGCTTTATTATAATTCTTATAATCCAGAACTAGTAGAAACTCAGCCATTAAAAGAATTTGATAAATTACAGCTGGAAAGTTAAAATTATGTTTAATGTTTTATTTTAAATTTTAAATTCTTAATCCGTGGCTTTATTTGCTAAAAAAGTTAAAAGAGAATTAAAAGCGTCTGCAGCCCCTGTTAAGGCAGAGTCTGAATTGGTGGGTAGAGAGTTGGTGGAAGCAGAACGAGTTTTGCGCGAAGGAGTAATTAAGGTTCGCGATTTAATCAGCCCTTCTTCTTTTAGGGTAGAACCTAACCGAGTAGAGCTTAATGGTATAATGGTGCGCACTATTTTTGTATTAAGCTATCCACGCTATATTTCAGTTGGTTGGTTTTCACCAATTATTAATATGAATGTAACGCTGGATGTAGGGATGTATTTTTATCAAGTGCGGCCAGAAATAATTTTAAAACAGTTACGCAATAAAGTGGGAGCGCTAGAAGCACAAATTATTGCCGATCACGAAAAAGGAGCGCCCCGTGACCCTATTACCGAAACGGCTTTAAAGGATATTGAACAGTTAAGAGATGATTTGACCCAAGGTATTGAAAAGTTTTTTCAATTTGGTTTGTATGTGACAGTTTATGCCAAAGATTTAAAAGAGTTAGATAAAGTTTCTGAACAAGTGGAAGCTGCCTTTGGCTCCAAGTTGGTGTATTCGCGTCGGGCCTTGTGGCAAGTAGAGCAGGGCTTTAATTCCACCCTACCATTAGCCAATGATGAATTGCAGATTTACTTTAATATGAATACTTCACCGATTGCTTCTTCATTTCCTTTTATGTCTTCCGAATTAACTTCTGATAATGGGATTTTGTATGGTATCAATCGTCACAATAACAGTTTGATTTTATTTGATAGATTTTCTTTACAGAATGCTAATGCTGTTGTTTTTGCAACATCAGGTGCTGGTAAATCTTATGCAGTTAAATTAGAAGTTCTGCGTTCTATGATGATGGGTACCGATGTTATAATTATTGATCCGGAAATGGAATACAAACATTTAACTGAGGCTGCTGGTGGTGCTTATATAAATATTTCTTTAAATTCCCAATCACATATCAATCCTTTTGATTTACCAAGACCAGTGGGTGAAGTATTGGCTGGTGATATTATTCGTTCAGCGGTGATTACTTTAAAAGGTTTAATTCGTTTAATGTTGGGAACTTTAACTCATGAGGAAGATTCCATCATTGATCGTGCCTTACTTGAAACTTATGCCAAAAAAGATATCACTAGTCAAAGCGATTTGTCGCGCGTAGAGCCGCCGCAAATGTCCGATTTAGAAGAAGTGTTGTCTGGTATGGTAGGCGTTGAAAATTTACTTATTCGTTTACAGAAATTTACTAAAGGAACCTTTGCTGGTTTATTAAACAATCCTACTAATATTGATGTTAAAAATCAGTTAGTAGTTTTTTCAGTACGTGATTTGGAAGATGAGTTGCGGCCTATGGCTATTTATACCATTGTTAATTACATTTGGAATGTAGTGCGGTCAGAAATGAGAAAGAGAATTATGGTAATTGACGAAGCTTGGTGGTTAATGCAAAATGAAGATAGTGCTAAATTTATTTTTGCTTTAGTTAAACGTTGCCGTAAATACTATTTAGGTGTAACTACCATCACTCAAGATGTAAATGATTTTTTAACTTCACCTTATGGTCAAGCTATAGTTACTAATTCTTCTTTACAATTATTACTTAAGCAATCTCCAGCTGGTATTGATAAAATAGCAAAAACTTTCTTATTAACTGAGGGTGAAAAGTATTTGCTTTTAGAGTGTGGCATAGGCGAAGGAATTTTCTTTGCTGGCTCTAAACACGCGGCTATTAAGATAGTGGCTTCTTATACCGAGGATCAGTTAATTACTTCTGACCCGAGGCAATTATTAGAGATTGAGCATGCCAAAAAAGAGTTTGAAGAAAGTTTAGCTCAAGAACAAAAGTTGGAAGCCAAAACTTAGAATCTAGAATATTTATTTTCTTATGCCCAAATGGCAAAAATTATTAGGAGGAGCGTTATTGATAGCTGTTTTATTAACCGTTGCTTGGTTTTTAATTAATAAATATATATTAGTGGAAGAAAATACTAATATCAATATTAATCAGATAACTCAACCTGTAGATAATACCAATAATCAAACAGAGATCCCCATTACTATTAATAAAGAGGAGGCGGCTTTACGCGCTTTAAGTTTGTTTTTTGCCAGCCGTTTTGGCAGTTATTCTACCACTTCTCAATTTTCTAATTTGCGGGAAATTGATTATTTATTAACCCAAAGGATGCGCACTTGGGCACAAAATTATATTAATACTAGTCTAACTCCCCCTGGTTATTATTCAGTTATAACCAAGGGAATCAGTGCTAATATAAAATCTTTTACTGGTAGCCAAGCCCAGATTTTAGTTGGTACCCAACGGCAAGAGATGTTTTCTGTAGGTGGTGAAATGCAATTTCGCTATCAAAACTTACTTTTAAAATTTATTAAAGAAGGAGAGGAATGGAAAGTAGATGGCGCGGAGTGGCAGAAATAAATTTAAAATAACCTGTAATGCTGAATTTATTTCAGTATCTAAAATAGATCCCGAAATGAGTTTGGGATGACAAATACACAAAATAATTTTAATTTTTGATATTTAATTTAAATTTTTAAGATGTCTGATTTAGATGAACAATTATACGATGAGGAGTCGCAGAGACAAGCAGAGATTGAATTAGAAGCTGAGCGTCGCCAGGAAATGCAAGAACAACAAGCACAAGAGCAGCAGGCGCAAGCTAATCAATCTGGGGTAGCTGGTTTGATAGGGCGAGCGGCAACCCAAGGCAAGGAGATGGTCAAACAAGAGGTGAAAAGAAGAATTAAGCGCCAAATTTTATTATGGATCCTCTCTTTGTTGTCAAATCCCTACACCTGGTTGGCCATTGGTTTGATTTTTGTAGCGTTTTTATTAGAGTGGTGTAAAGATAATAAATTAGAATGCTTAAACCTTTTAGGTTCAGCCTTTTGGGATATAGTAAAATTCATATTTGGTTTAGATTAATCTAATGAGGAAGATAATTTATATAAAATTACTATTAGTTTGCTCTTTGGCTGTTTTTTATATTAGTTTGCCATTTATAGCTCAAGCCCAGCCAGCAGTCTTAAATCCTTGTTGGACTGAGAGTGAATGCGAATCGGCTGGAGGTTTATGGGGTAAAAGTACTGAAAAATATCCTGACGAAACGAGTGGTATCAGTGGTTTTGAATTAGATGATGGTAAAAGCAACTCTTGCCAAGATATTGATAACCAAGACACAGCCAAATGTTATGCTAAGCCGCCTACTATTAAATTACAGGTGCCAATTCCGGGATTATCTCAAGAGTTTACCGGTGGCCTAGCGGTTTATATTTCCTATTTTTATAAATTTTTTATTTCAGCTA
Source organism: Candidatus Veblenbacteria bacterium (assembly GCA_037439965.1). Classification (GTDB taxonomy): domain Bacteria; phylum Patescibacteriota; class Patescibacteriia; order Veblenbacterales; family UBA10138; genus JBBIVB01. The sequence continues at coordinate 39,339 of JBBIVB010000002.1, forward strand.
TTGCCGTGATGGCTGTAGTAATGGTGATGTGGGGCGGTTTTAAACGGCTTTATGCCGCCGGTAGCCCAGATAAGATTAAAGATGCCAACGATACCATTGTTAGTGCCATCAGCAGTTTAGTTATTGCTTTATTATCTTATACCTTACTTAACTTAGTTAATCCAAAATTAGTTGATATTCCCGGACTTGCTATTGAAATGCCTAAAAGGCAAGGTTTTGGTGAATGGTGTGGGGATGATATTGAAAAGGCAAATCCTGCTATGAGATGTGGGGATATTTATAAAGATCCAAACACTGGATATAAATGTAGAATTAGTACCTGTATGGATACGGGTACTGGTTGTTTTCCTGATCCAGACAAACCAAAGACTAATAATTTTCTTTCTTACTCTTGTCAAGAAAATCATGTTGCTTGTAAAAAGGTTACTGATGAGAATGTTAAGCAATATCATGGTAACGCTAGCGAAGAGCATGATGTTTATGAATCAGCTTGTAATTCTTTCAGTAAAGATGAGGATATGTGTACTTGGGTTGAATATTATGGCCCAATGAGCAATGATGATAAGTGTGAATGGTATTCAAAGGATTTCCGGGATCAATTTTGTAAAGGTAAGACAAAATGTGATGATTTTAATATATTTTTATGGGGTAATGGAATTCTCCCGACATTTGGGCCTAGTGGAACAGAATTTGCGGCGTGTCATAAAGATTGGTGTAATTTTGGTTGTAAGGTTTTTTGGATGGATCGTCAGGTTCCTTCGGTTCCAATTACTGTTATGGAATATTGGTATTGTTATGAGTAATTGGTATTGTTATAATTATTAATGTGATATGTTAGAAAATCTAGATAAAAGAAAAATATTTATTATACTCGCTATGGTGTTGATGGCGGTACTGATTATTGTCTTTTTGTATTTTATTTGGCGAGAGCCAAAAGTGCCAGTTACGCCTCAAGGTAATCAAAATGTGCCACCAGGACAACTGCCATCGGTAGGGCCGGGTAATGTAAATGTTGGTGGTCCGCCTTTGAACGCTAATTTACCGCCGGTTACCACTATTCCTAGTCAACCAACCGGTCCTGTTGCTAACCAGGTGTCGCCCGTAGCCACCGGTGGTTTAACCGCCAGTCCTCAAGTAGTTCCAGGTTCTGCTCAATTTCCGCTGGTTACTTCCAGCGGTACCCGATATTATAATCCTAGTGACGGTAAATTTTATCAATTATCTCCTTCAGGACCAGTGGCTTTAAATGAGATTCCTTATCCTGATGTACAAAATATAACCTGGTCGCAGAGAGGCCAAAGGGCGGTTTTAGAATTTCCTGATGGTGCTAATATTGTTTATGATTTTGATAGTAAAAAACAATTTACTTTGCCAAAAGAGATGACCGAATTTTCTTTTTCGCCTAATGCTAATGAAATAGCTGGTAAGTTTTTAGGTGAACAGGAATCGGATAAATGGTTAGTGACTGTTAATAGCACTGGCTCTAATTTAAAGGGTATTGAACCTTTGGGTGACAATGCGGATAAAGTGGAAGTTAATTGGTCACCTCAAGGGCAGGTGGTAGCGTTGTCGCGTACTGGTGAACCTTTAAGTGGTTTGAATGAAGAAGTATTGTTAATTGGTTTACAAGGTGAAAATTTTAAGTCATTAGAAGTAGAAGGCAGGGGTTTTGCGTCACAATGGACACCTTCAGGCAATCAGTTACTGTATAGTATTTATAGTGAAAGAAATAATTTTAAACCAGAATTATGGGTAGTTGATGGTTCGGTAGATCAAATTGGTTACAATAAAAAATATCTTAGTTTACCTACTTGGGTTGATAAATGTACTATTACTGCCGATTCTAATACTGCTTATTGTGCAGTGCCACAAAATTTACCAGATGGTTCTGGTTATTTACGAGAATTAGCCAAAGGTTTGCCAGATTATTTTTATCGGGTTGATTTACAAAGCGGTACTAGTACGCTAATTGCTGCTCCAGTGGCTGATAATAATTATGTTAGCGCAAGTAACCTAACTTTATCTAACGATGGTAGGATATTATATTTTATAGATGAGTTGTCCGGCACTTTACGCAGCTTGCAGTTGATGCCGTAAGTTAAAATTTATAAGTTAGAATTTGTAATATTGTTATATTTTGTGTTAGCTATATATTTTGTGTTAGCTATAGTATTAAGATTAACAGGGAATTTAAGTAGATATTTTTAGACGATCGTCTAAAAATATCTACTTTTTGATTGGCACTTTTAATATCCTTTTTAAAATCAGTAGTTTTTGTTAAACTAAAGTTGTTATGCGGTTAAGATATAATTTAAAATATAACTATTTTATCTGGCTAGTAATTATTTGGTTGGTGGCCGGTTTGTTTTTCCCCTTAACAGTTTTTGCCGATTGTATACCTGAAAATCAAGTAACCTCTCTCCCAGGAAGTACTACTTGTGCCGATATTCTTTGTTGCCCTGGATTAGATTGTGAACCATTTGTGAAAGAATCAAATTATAAAAGTGCCGAGGTACAAACCTCAATTACCACCCATTATGCTCGTTGTATTAAATCAGATAATTCGCAAGGTAGTTATGAAGAAGAAGCCAAGCAGTCGTATGAAGTGAAATTTGTTCCGCAAATAACCATTCCTGGCAGTACTTTTACTAAAGGTCAGCCCATTACCATTACAGGTGATACTTTAGCCCAGTATTTAGCTGATTTTTATAAATTTTTTATTTCAGCTATTGCCGTGATGGCTGTAGTAATGGTGATGTGGGGCGGTTTTAAACGGCTTTATGCCGCCGGTAGCCCAGATAAGATTAAAGATGCCAACGATACCATTGTTAATGCCATCAGCGGTTTAGTTATTGCTTTATTATCTTATACCTTACTTAACTTAGTTAATCCTAAGTTGACCGAGTTTAAAACTTTAGAAATTTATACTGTGGGTAGAGAAGAATTCAGTTTGAATCCAGAGTGGAATCCAGAGTTACAATTAGCAGCCCAATCCGATCCCACTTCTTCTCTTTTTAATATAAAAACAATTGAACCCAATTTAGCTGTTGGTAATAATGTTATTCCTAAGTTAAGAACCGAAGCAGCGTTAAATTTACATAAAGCCATGGAAATTTTAAGAAGCAAAGGTTATGGCGCAGTTTTGACTGAAGCCTATCGTAGTCCAGAAGAACAAAAAAGATTAATTAAAGAAAATTGCCAAAATCCACCAGGCAGCAAAACCTGCAATCCCAAGCCAGGTAAATCACCAACTTGTGTAATGAAAAACGGCCTCTATAGTTGCCCGCATTCTACTGGTTATGCTGTAGATATATGGGCGACCAAGAATTATGAATTGTGCATTGTACCACCAAAAAATAATAGCCTGACCTATTTTTGTTATAGCAAAGGTAAACCCGAGTGTTTACAAAATGAATGTCAGGCAGCTTTGATTGCTGCCATGAAAAAAGCTGGTTTTTGTAATTTATGTTCTGAACCTTGGCATTTTGAGTACATTGGTGGTGATTATAAAGGTTCGCCGGGATGCACGTGTTAATAAATGCAAAATGTAAAAATCAAAAATCAAAATTATTTTATTATTATTCAATATTATTCAATTTTAATCTATCATTTTGCATTTTGATATTTACATTTTGATTTTTTGTTATGGCTAAAGATAAAACAATTTACACTTGTTCTACTTGTGATGCACAGTATCCTAAATGGCAGGGTAAGTGTTCTACTTGTGGCAAGTGGGGGACAATAAGTGAAACCCCAATTTTTTTATTTTCTGCCAAAGATTTACTCCAAGTATCATCAGTTAAGTTAGATTCAAAGCAAAATTATTTTAAACGCGAATCAACTACTATTAAAGAGTTGGATAGGGTTTTGGGTGGCGGTTTGGTAAATGGTTCTGTGGTATTGTTAGCGGGTGATCCAGGGGTAGGCAAATCCACTTTAGTATTACAACTGGCCGCCAATTTTCCCGATAAGATTTTGTATGTTTCTGGTGAAGAATCAGCAGAACAAGTAAGCGGTCGTTTGCGTCGCCTGAATTTACATCCAGAGAATTTGTCGTTTCTTAATGACCAAAGACTAGAGGCGATAATAAGCGCGGTTGAAAAAGATAAGCCCGGTTTGCTGATAGTTGATTCCTTGCAGACTATCTTAGCTTCTGATATTAATGGCGCACCGGGGAATACCAATCAAATCAAAACGGTTACTGCTAAATTAGTAGAGTTGGCTAAGACCCGTAATCTAACAACCCTACTTATTGGACACGTTACCAAGGGGGGTTTGTTGGCTGGCCCAAAAACACTTGAGCATCTAGTAGATGTGGTATTGAGTTTTGAGAGCGAATCTTCATCAAACTTGCGTTTTTTACGTACCAGTAAAAATCGTTTTGGACCCACTGATGAGGTTGGTATTTTTCAAATGGTAGAAAGCGGTTTGATTGAAGTTATTAATCTAGCTGCTGTTTTTTTAGCCAATCGTCATCAAGGACCAGGAGCTTGTTTAAGCAGCTTAACCCAGGGTTCGCGCAGTTTTTTTATAGAAGTCCAGGCCTTGGTGGCTTATAGTCGTTATGGTCAAGCTAGACGCACCGCCTCTGGCTTTGATTATAACCGTTTGCAATTATTGTTGGCGGTATTATCTGAAAAAGTCGGTATTAAATTATCATATAGTGATGTTTATATTAATTTAGTGGGTGGTTTTAAATGTCGGGAACCTGGTTTGGATTTAGCTGTGTGTTTAGCATTAGCCTCGGCTTATAAAAAAAGAGCAGTGCCGCAAGATGTAGTGGTAGTAGGCGAGGTTGGTTTGGGTGGAGAAGTTAGGGGAGTGGGCAATTTAAATAAAGTTTTAGCTGAAGCGTCAGCTTGGGGTTTAAAACAGGTTATAACTTCTGGTTTGGATAATAAATTAAAATTACCCGCAGGGCTGAAGGTGATCAGCATAAAAAATGTAGCCGAAGTTATTAGGTGGTTAGACAATCAACTATGAAAAGAAAAAGGATCGGCAAATCATTTTTCTACCAGCATACTTTGCCGATAGCTCGTAGGTTATTAGGATGTTATTTGGTTAGAAAAAAGGGAAAGTTTATTAAACGCGCCTTGATTTGTGAAACCGAGGCTTATGTGGGCAGAGAAGATAAAGCTTCGCACGCTTCGCATGGCCTAACAGCACGTACAGAAACAATGTTTGGTCTTCCTGGGCGGGCTTATATTTATTTAATTTATGGTATGTATTATTGTTTTAATATCGTAACTGGAGAGTGGGGATATCCGGCGGCTGTTTTAATACGTGGAGTTGTTTTGGATGGCAAATTATTAAATGGACCAGGTAAGGTTTGTCGGGAACTTGAGATTGATAAAAGTTTAAATAAGGAGAACCTTTTAACTAGTAAAAGTATTTGGTTAGAGTTTGGTAGTAAAATAACACCAAAAGAAATAAAATCCGGTCCTCGTATTGGTGTGGATTATGCTGGCAAGTGGAAAAACAAACCCTGGAGATTTTTTATAAAAAAATAAGGGTCAGCGTTTGCACACTGACCCTCAAGCTTTTAGAACGGACGTTTGGACAGCTTCACCTTTTGGGTGAACTGTAGTTCATCCAAACGTTTATTGAAGCTTCGGATGAGCTTCTTAGTCATGATGATTCTGGTATTCTGGAGATCGGTCGCCTTAGTGCGGACGACCATGTAGGCCAGCACCTCTGGCTTGATTATTTTGACTGGCGGGGCCGAATGGAAAAAGTCCCACCCTCTTCCTAGGATTGTTTTTCTGTCCGAGGCTATAACCTCGAACTCATAACAATCGAAACGAATGAAGATTTCGGCGGGTTTGTTAGTTTTGAGCTGGCCTAATAAACGAATATCGGGAGATAATGACATACTTTCTTTACCCTTTCATATTAGATTTAATAAACAGTGATTTAGTGTGTAAAGAAAGTTACTAGCTTGAATCAAAGAAAATAAACATCTCCTTTCTCCTTATTGTTATTGAGTTTGTGAAAGAACAGTGGATTTAGGGTTTTTTATTCAAAATTAAGAAGATTATCACAGCATTAAAACATCAAAAAAGGAACCTCGCGACAAACCCTCTTTCTTCAAGGAGAGAATAGTTGAGATGATTGACGTTACTAAACCTTTTTGAAGCTTAGGATGATCTTCTGTGAAAGTGCTTTATTATAATACTTCTTTATAGTATAGTTTATAAATTTTGTCAAGGGATTATTCAGGATGTAGATTATAGTTTTGGATTTTTTCCTTTAATAAAATATTATTTTTTAGAGCAGGATCTTGTTCTAGAATTAATTTAGAGGCTTGGCAAACCTGTTCTATTAATAAACTGTCTGCCAGAGAAGCAATTTTTAAAGCTGGCCAACCAGATTGTATTGTACCCAATAAATTACCAGGGCCTCGTAAATGCAAGTCCTGTTCTGCTAAATCAAAACCGTTTTGATATTTTATTAGAGCAGTTAGGCGTTTATTAGTAGTTGGCTCGTTAGTGTCTGTCATTAATAGGCAATAGCTTTGATGGGTACTGCGTCCAACGCGACCGCGTAGTTGATGAAGTTGAGCTAAACCAAACCTTTCCGCTCCCTCGATAGCCATAATCGTAGCCTCGGGTACATCTACCCCCACTTCTACTACTGAAGTAGTAACTAAAATAGGAGTTTTACCTTGACGAAAATCGTTCATTGCTTGATTTTTAGCTTTAGCTGGTAATTGTCCATGGAGCAAACCTATAGGTATATCGGGAAAAATTTCATTGGCTAATCTTTCTTTTTCCTGAATTACTGATTTTACTTCTAAAATATCAGATTCATCTATTAAAGGGCAGACTATATAAGCGCGATGATTATTTTTTATTTCTTGTCTAATTAAGTTATAAGCTTGTGTCTTCTCGGCCGGCGTAATTAATTTGGTTATGATAGGTAATCTGCCTTGAGGTAATTGTTTAAGTAGAGAAATATCTAAATCGCCATAGATAGTTAAAGCTAAAGAGCGAGGAATAGGAGTAGCGCTTAATGATAATAAATGAGGAATCAAATTATTATTAAGAGTTAATTTTTGTCGTTGTTCAACGCCAAAACGATGTTGTTCGTCGATAATTAATAAACCTAGATTGGGAATTTTAATCTCATCTGACAATAAAGCATGGGTGCCTACTAAAAAATCAATTTCACCTTTATTTATTTTTTTTATTAATTGATGGCGATTAGTAACATGGATTTTATTTTGTTCCCCAATAATTTTTTGCGAATTAGTAAATAGTGCAATTTTTTGCTGCCAATTTTGGAAAAGTTGAATTAAAGTGGTAAAATGTTGTGCTGCCAAAATTTCCGTAGGCGTTAACATCACCACTTGGTAATTAGCTAATAAGACATTTAAAGCGGCTATGCCCGCTACTACCGTTTTACCAGAACCTACATCACCCTGGAGAAGACGATTCATAGGCTGCCCTTTGCTTAAATCTTTAATAATTTGCCAAGCTACTAAACGTTGGCTCTGGGTTAGTTGCCAAGGTAAATTTTGAACAAAATTTTTAGTTTGGTTACTAAAATTAATAATGGGCGCCAATTTAGATTTTTTGTTTAATTTATAACTTAAGGCTTTTAATCTTAAAAATAATAACTCATCAAAAGCCAAGCGCCTTCTAGCAGCTAATAGAAGTTTATTAGTGGAAGGAAAGTGTATCTGTATTAAAGCTTGATTAATATCTAATAAAGAGAATTTGATTTTGATGTTTTTAGGCAACCAATCAGATATTAATTTAGTGAGTGGTAGTATTTTAGCAATCAATTGACGTAAAAGACGAGGTGTTAAACCAGAGGTTAAGGTATAGTGAGGAACTAATCTATTAGTATGCAATTGTAGATCGCTTATTAATTCATAAGTCGGATGTTCTAATTGGATACCATAATTAGTAGATTGTAGCTTGCCAGCTAAAAAAATTTCCGTTCCAGATTTTAGAGTTTGAGTAAGGTATGGTTGATTAAACCAGACCGCACGCACACTTCCAGATTGATCACTAATGATAGCTTCGGTAATAGCTAATCTTCTTTTCCAAGAGCGGCGATTAGTAATTTGTTGAATTTTGCCTTTAATAGTTATCCGCTCCCCTATTTTTGCTTGGGCAATAGGCACCAGCTTAGAAAAGTCATCATAACGGAAAGGTAGATGCCAAAGTAAATCTTGGCAAGTTTTAAGTTTAAGACGCGCCAATTTTTTTAAAGTGGCTATACCAACACCAGGAATTTTATTTAGAGGAGAATCAAGATTTAGCATATTATTATTATCTCAAGAAATGGGAAATTAAAAAACAGACCTCTTTGAACTAGGTTCTAGTGCGCCCGGTAGGAATCCGCCTTCATTGAAACTTCGGCAAACAAGTCAAACCTGCATCGCAAGCCCTGCTTATGCCAAGACCTTGGCGTGTAGGTATAAGCTCTGTTTAGAAAAATATACATTTTGCCCCCGCGAGGAATCGAACCTCGATTACGGGATCCGCAATCCCGTGTCCTATCCATTAAACGACAGGGGCTTAAAATATCTTTGAGTTAATTAAAAATGTAGCAGTAAAGCTACACTAATATAATTTAATTTTTAATTTTTAGCAAGCATTATTGCAGTTTCAGCATTCTAGATAAACTTTCTGAAACGGGAATGTCTTCACGCTCTAAATCCTCGCGTAAATATTTTTTTAAAACTTCCCTTACTTTTAAAGGATTAGTATTATTCAATGGTATACCTAAGCGAGGCTGCCAAATACTTTTGGGTTGTATATACATAGCAGCTATTTCAGATGGTTTATAAACCAGCCAAAAGTAATTTAATTCTCGCCACGACCAAAATCGTTGCCCTAAGACTAATCCTTGTTGATGAATAGCTAAATCTAACATCCTGGGAACTCTACGGCTATCAGTCCAAATAATAATCAAACCGGCCAAGATAATAATAGCAAACAGAAAATTACCATTGATAATAGAATATACTAATAAAATGGCTGTTATGATAATAACTATTATCCACCAGGTAGTGCCTCGTGTTACTTGTCGCCATTCTGGGAATTGCCAAGCTAATAATTTATTGCCCAAATTAGTATTAGGTTCGTTTGCTAAATTAATAGACATATGCTACTTATCAATTATATCGCTATACTAAATAGTAGGTCAATTAGCCATCTAAATTTATGACTGATAAAAATATTTGGCTTATCTAGTCAAAACCTATCAGGATAAAAGTAAATATCTGCAGCAATTAATAGGGTTAATCTAACCAAGCTTTGCATTTAGCTAAGTAGGCCATTTTTAGTTTGTAACGTAGTGATATAAAAAGCGCTAGCAAGTTATTGCAAGAGTCTAGAAGTTTGATAAAATAAGGTGCTGCTTTAGCCAGAAGTATTAAAAGTGATTAATTAAGCTCAGGATAAAGCGGATATTTTTTTGTTAGAGCGGTTACTTCTTGTTTAACACTGGCAATTACCTTTTGCTCAGCTGGATTTTTTAATATTTGAGCAATTATTTGACCAATTATTTTCATATCTTCCTCAATAAAGCCGCGGCTAGTTAAAGCCGGTGTGCCTAATCTAATACCTGAAGGGTTAAGTGGTATCATATGGTACCATATTTTTATTTACTGTAATACCAACTTGATCCAGAATAGTTTCAGCTTGTTGGCCAGTCAGCCCTAAATTAGTTACATCTATTAGGATCAAATGATTGTCAGTGCCGCCGGTTATTAAGGTTAATCCTTCAGATATCAAAATCTTGGCTAATGTTTTAGCATTAGCCACTATTTGTGCTGCATATTTTTTAAACATTGGCTCGCTAGCTTCTTTTAAAGCTACAGCAATAGCTGCTGTTTGATGATTATGTGGTCCACCTTGGAGACCTGGAATAATTGCGCTATCTATCATTTCGGCTAAGTTACGTTTGGAATCAGGATGATAAAGATTATGTAATCTGTCTTCAATTTTGGGTAATAAAATCATAGCTCCTCTGGGACCGCGTAAGGTTTTGTGGGTAGTAGTCATTATTACATCGGCATAAGGTATAGGTGAGGGATGCTGCCCGCCAATAACTAAAGCAGCAATGTGGGAAATATCGGCTAATAAATATGCCCCTACTTCTTCAGCTATTTTTCTAAACTGAGCAAAATCTATTATTCGAGGATAAGCTGTAGTGCCACAAACTATCAATTTTGGTTTTTCTTTTTTGGCAATTTCTCTAATAGTATCATAGTTGAGTAAATGAGTTTTTCGGTCTACTCCATAATTTACCGCACGATAATACTTACCAGAGAAATTTAATTTATAGCCATGAGTTAAATGTCCGCCTTGAGCTAATTCCATACCCAAAACCGTGTCGCCGGGTTGAAGTAAAGCAAAATAAACTGCTTGATTGGCTGTTGAACCAGAATAAGGCTGAACATTAGCATGCGCCACACCAAATAATTTACAAGCTCGTTCGCGTGCCAGATTTTCAATTTCATCAATAAATTGGTTACCGCCATAGTAACGTTTTCCTGGGTAACCTTCGGAGTACTTATTAGTTAAAATTGAGCTCAGAGCCTCCATTACAGCCAGGGAGGTGAAATTTTCCGAAGGAATCATTTCTAAGCCATGTTGTTGGCGCTTTAATTCTTTATCTAGCCAGCTTTTTATCTCCGGGTCAGTGGTTTCTAATTGTTTTGACATATTATATATGTTAGCCGTATTATTTTGCTTTGTCTATCTGGAACAATTTTTTATTTTAGCCAAAAAAGGTTATAATTAAATAAGTTAGAAATTAATTTTATCAACTTAATCAACTTATGAAAATCCACAAAATAGTCGTCATTTTATTTTCAATCACTTTATTAGTACCTAGCCTAGCTTTAGCTAAAGGTAATGAGCCTAATGTTTATTTTAGCAAAGACGAAGTAGCTAGCGGCAATTATTATACTGCGGGCGCTAGTGTGGAGATAGTAGATAAAGTAGAAGGTGATTTATTTGTGGTGGGCGGTAATATAGTAGTTACCGGTGAAGTGGGTGGAGACATTTTAGCACTCGGAGGCAATATTAGGATTTCAGGTCCTGTTGCTGGTAATGTACGTATAGCCGGTGGTAATGTAGAAATAACTGGACCAGTTGGTAAAAATGTGTCAGTAGTTGCTGGTACTTTAAACATTGCTTCTACTTCTAATATTTCAGGTAGTATTTCAGTTGCTTGTGGTATGTTAGATATCAGAGGTGCTGTGGGTGGAAATTTAGATGGATATGTAGGTGAAGTGATTATTGCGGGTACACTAAAAGGCGATGCTAATCTAATGTTAGGTCCAAATAATTCAGTAAAATTTAGAGATACTGCCCAGGTGCAGGGTAAGTTTACTTACAAAGCTATTAAACCAGCCGAGGTAGCACCTGGCGCCAAAATCAGTGAGCCATTAAACTATTTACCTTATACCAAGTTAGAACAGGGTCGTTATGGAGCTGATTGGTGGCTTAAACAATTAATCTCTATTTTTTCCTTATTAGTGACAACCTTGATTATTACTTCACTTTTCCCTAAATTTTTAGAACAAGTTGCTACTATAGCTCAAGTAAAGCCTTGGCGACAAGTTGCTTGGGGTTTTGTTTGGTTACTAGTGCCGCCAATAGTTTTTATTTTATTAATGATAACACTAATCGGATTACCTTTAGCCTTAATTTTATTAGCCTTGTATATCATTGGTCTTTATCTTGTGCCAATTTTTGCTGGCTATACACTTTATCTTTATTTAAAAACTATATCTAATTTATTATTTCTTAATCGTTGGCCATTGTTATTATCAGTTTGTGTTGGCATTATAGTTTTTAAGTTGTTAACTTTTATACCTTATCTTGGCTGGCTAGTTTCTCTGGTAGCCTTGCTTTGGCTGTGGGGCGCGATGATTAGTGCTTTAAAGCAAGCTTTAAGTAATAGATAAATTTGTGAAAATTAACGAAGCTATATTTAAATCTTACGATGTCAGAGGTATTTATCTCCAAGAATTAAATGAGGAGATAAGTGAAATTATTGGTGTGGCTATAGCTAAATTATCAAATGGTGGTAAAGTGGTGGTTGGTAGAGATATGCGTTTATCTTCCCCGCAATTAAGCAAAGCTTTAATTAAAGGATTAATAGAGAGCGGAACACAAGTTGATGATATAGGTCAAGTTTCTATAGATGCAGTTTATTTTGCTGTAGGAAAATTTGGTTATGACGCTGGTATTATGGTTACAGCTTCACATAACCCACCAGAATATAATGGTTTTAAAATAATAAAGAAAGGGGTCGAGTGGATTAGAGGAAGAGATTTAAAAGAACTGCTTTTGGGTCTACCGCAGGCTACTAAAATAGCAGATGGTTTAAAGCGAGAATTTGATATTTGGCCTTCTTATTTAGAGCATTTACAATCGTTTATTAAGATAGAAGAATTAAAGCCATTAAAGATAGTAATTGATGCTGGTAATGGTATGGCGGGAAAAGTTATTCCTAAATTGTTTGTTAATTTGCCTTTTAAATTAATCCCTTTGTTTTTTGAATTAGATGGTTCTTTTCCCAATAGACAAAGTAATCCTTTATTGCCAGGAGCTTCAGATAAATGTGCCGCCAAAATGAAAGAGGTTGAGGCTGATGTTGGAGTAATGTTTGATGGTGATGCAGATAGAATTTTCTTTTTAGACGAAACTGGTAAATTTATACCAGCTGATGTTACTTTATTACTGCTAGCTAGGGAGGTTTTAGTTAGAGAACCAGGTGCGGCTATTGCTTATAATTTAATTTGTTCGCGCGCTGTGCCGGAATTTATAACTAAATGGGGAGGTAAACCTTTGCGTACCGCCGTTGGTTATGTTAATGTGAGTAAAGTTTTAAAAGAATACCAAGGCTTGATGGGTGGAGAATTATCAGCCCATTATTCTTTTCGTGATAATTATTATGCTGATTCAGGTTTTATTGCCCTGTTGTTAGTATTAGAGTTATTATCTAAAACCAGTAAACCATTATCAGAGTTGGTAAAAGAATATTCTCCATATTATAAATTACCAGAAATAAATTTGCAGGTTAATAATCAGCAGGAATTAATTAATAGAGTAAAAAATTATTATACCGATGCTAAACAGGATGATTTGGATGGTATTACTATTCAATATGATGATTGGTGGGTTAATGTTAGGCCGTCAAACACAGAACCATTATTACGAGTAACTTTAGAAGCTAAATCCAATAAAATACTAGAACAGAGAAAAGAGGAAATATTAACTTTACTTAAAGAATAATTATGATTGGAGCATTTGATTCAGGCATAGGAGGGCTAACAGTAGTGAAATCTATCTGGAAATTATTGCCTAAGGCATCGTTAATTTATTTTGGTGATACAGCTCGCACTCCTTATGGCGATAAAAGTGCTGAGGTGGTAGCCAGTTTCGGTTTAGAAGCGGCTAAATTTTTAGTTAATAAAGGCGCTACGGTATTAATGGTGGCTTGTAATACTGTTTCGGCAGTAGGTATGGAAGCTTTACGAAAAGAATTTACTAATTTACCGATTTTTGAAGTAATTACCCCGGCGGTGGAGAAAGTAAAGGTTTTGAGTAAAAATAGGAGAGTAGGAATTATTGGTACCCGCGCTTTAGTTAATAGCAATATTTATAAAAACTTGTTAGCTAGTGAAGGTTTTCAAGTTTTTCAGCAAGCCGCTCCTTTGTTGGTACCTTTAGTAGAAGAAAATTGGTTGGATAAACCGGAAACTAAGAGAATAGTTAAAGGATATTTACGTTCTCTAAAACAGCAGCAAATTGATACGCTGGTATTAGCTTGTACGCATTATCCACTTTTAAAGAAGATTATTCTCCCGCGAGTGGGTAGGCGAGTAAAAGTAGTTGATCCAGCTGACGAGGTAGCTTTAAAACTTAGAGATTATTTAGCAACTTCCGGTAGTCAAGAGCAGTTAGGTTCGGGCATTAGCCATTTTTATGTATCTGATTTAACGCCCCATTTTCAGGATATTGCCCAAAAATGGCTGGGTAAAGAAATTACTTTAGAGAAAATAAAATTATAAACCTATGGCCAATATAGTTTTTACTGAGTTAGAAGGTTGGGAAGAAAGGTATTTAGAAGATAAGTTATCTGTTCATAAGTTAACTTTTATTCGTCGTCCTTTGCAAAATCAGGATTTTGATAGTATTAAGCGGTGTGAAATTCTGTCGACATTTATTTATACTTCAGTCAATGCGCAAGTGATAACTAAATTACCAGAATTAAAACTGATAGCTACCCGTTCTACTGGTTTTGACCATATTGATTTAAAAATCTGTCAAGAAAAGAAAATTGTAGTTTGTAATGTGCCATACTATGGAGAAAATACTGTGGCCGAGCATACCTGGGCTTTGATTCTGGCTTTATCTAGGAAAATAATTCCTTCCTACGAACGTACTAAAAAAGGAGATTTTTCTTTAGATAATTTACGGGGCTTTGATTTAAAGAATAAAATTTTAGGCGTGATTGGTTGTGGTCATATTGGTCAGCATGTAGTTAAAATCGCTCGGGCTTTTGATATGAAAGTGCTGGTTTTTGATCCTAAACCTAACGAAGAGTTGACCGGTATTTTAGGTTTTGATTATGTTTCGCTAGATGCCTTGCTTAAAGAAGCCGATATTATAACTTTACATGCGCCTTATAATCAAAAAACTCATCATCTATTAAATGATGATAATATGAAATTAATTAAACACGGAGCGATTTTGGTAAATACTGCCCGCGGCGGTTTAATAGATACTATGGCTTTAGTTAAAGCATTAGAATCAAGGATTTTAGCCGGTGCGGGTTTAGATGTATTAGAAGAAGAATATGCTATTAAAGAAGAAAGTGAATTATTATCACCTGAATTTAAAAAGAAATGTGATTTAAGAACCGTGATTGCCGACCATGTGTTATTAAAACGCGATAATGTTATTATCACCCCCCATAACGCCTTTAACAGCCAAGAAGCAATTTTGCGGATCTTAGATACCACCATAGAAAATATTAAAGGATTTTTAGAAGGGAAAGTAGTTAATCAGGTAAAAATTTGAATAAAAAGGATTGCTTGCTTGGCAATCCTTTTAGAAATTTTCATATTAATGGTACATGCTGCCATTTTTTGTCATCTCTAGTTGTGGTAGCAATAAGCTCCAGTTTGAATTGAGAACCGTTTAAAGTAACTCCAGCGAAACTAATCGTATACGGACCAATTAATAATCTAACTGGCCCATTTAGCACAATAGTACATATTTGTTCCACAGTTTCTTTTTCTTCTATCGCCTGAAATATCAATTGCCACGGAATATTTAAATATTGAGGCTTCACTACTACACATTTTTTCCATCTTAGATGAGCGATAATCTGGGAGAAGATATTTTTTGATCGCCGTGGTTGAGCCAATAGGTCAGCTGGTATGGTAATTATTAAAGCATCATGCCAATTAACTTTAACTAATGTTTTATTGCTAAGCCAATGATGCTTATGTGTTAGTAATCCATTAGCAAATAGTTTCATAAATGGCCAAAAGGTCCAATCAAGAGTGTTATACCACCAGTGTTGTTTTGGTTTGGTTTCGACTTTCGCTACCGAACCAGTAAGCAGGAGGAACCAGCCGATTATCCAAAATATAGCAATCAGTGTAACCATTTTTATTTCCTTATTTTAATGAATAAAATTTTTATTTTTTTTAAATTTAATTAGTATAGATATTAGTATAGATTAAAAATGATATTTTGTCAATATTAAAAAAACATTGAGATAAAATCAACGGTTTCTTGATATTTTAATTTATACTAATCCCATTCTTTCTTTTACTTCTCTTAAAGTTTTGCTAGCTATGTCATGCGCTTGTTCTCTGCCTTCAGCTAAAATCTTTTTAATCTTTTCTGGTTTTTTAGCCAATTCAGCGCGCCTGTCTTGAATTGGTTTTAAAACTTCAATAATCGTTTCTGCTAGCAAAGGTTTGAATTCGGAATATTTTAATTTTCCAGCTTGGTATTGCTCCTCCAGTTCTTTTTTCTTAGGACGATCAGAAGATAATACTTTAAAAAGTTGAAGTAAATTTTTGCCGCCAGAAAATCTTTCATTACTTGGGCCACCCTCATCGGTGACTGCTTTGGCAATTTTTTTCCGAATAATATCCGGAGAATCATTTAAGGCAATATAATGTGCCGAGCCAGAAGATTTAGACATTTTTTTAGCTGGATCTTGAAGTGACATTACCCGAGTAATAGGGGCTTCATAAGTCTTTGGTTCTTTAAAATATTGTCCAAATGTTGAATTAAATTTTCTAGCTAACACCCGTGTTAATTCTACATGCTGGTATTGGTCCTCACCTACTGGCACTAAATCTGGATGATATAAAAGTATATCAGCTGCCATAAGTACAGGATAATTTAAAAGCCCCGCATTAATTGAACTATGATGTTGCTGTGTTTTATCTTTAAATTGAGTCATTCGTTCAAGTTCTCCTAGAGGTACGATAGTATTTAAAAGCCATGCTAGTTCAGTATGTTCTGGTATTTGTGATTGAACAAAGATGATGCTTTTGGTTGGGTCTAGACCGCAAGCTAAATAATCTAGAGCGGTATTAAAAACCATTTCAGGAAATTTTTTAGTGTTATAAGGTACGGTAATAGCATGCAAATCAGCAACAAAAAATATACAATGATTATTTTCTTGTAGTAACACCCAGTTTTGTAGTGCACCTAAATAATTGGCTAAATGTAGTTCACCAGAAGGTTGAATACCAGATAAAATAGTTTTATTAGTTGGCAGACTCATAAGGTTTATTATACCTCTATTATAACAGGTAATATCATCGGTCGTCTCTCTGTTTTTTTATAGAGGAATTGACCAATATCATTTCTTAACTTATCACGTAAATAAGTATCATTAGTAGCTGGTTTGCAGCTTTCTGCTTTTAGTATTTGTTTAACCTTACTCTTAGTTTCATCTACTAGGCGTTTATTGTCTTTCATATAAACAAAGCCGCGAGAAATAATATCAGCACTACCCACTGGTTCGCCAGTTTTACCATCTATAGTAGCCACAATTACTAGCATGCCATCACTAGCTAAGATTTGGCGGTCGCGAATAACAACTTTAGAAATATCACCAACACCTAAACCATCCACAAAAACATATTCAATAGGAATTTTACGTGGCAGAATATTAATACCTTTTTTAGATACCTCAGCTATCTGGCCATTATCTAAAATAAAAATATGATCTTTAGGAAAACCGATAGACTCGGCTACTTTAGCGCCTTCTTTTAACAGGTAGTGATTAGCATAAACCGGGAAAAAGTATTTAGGCCGTACCTGTCTAAGTAATAATTTAATATCATCAATCAGAGCATGTCCACCGCCGTGCACTCCCATAATTTCTTTATGAATAACATTATCGCATTGGCGATACAAATTATCTTTTAATCTTTGTATCGTTCTTTCATTGCCGGGAATTACAGAGGAGGAGAAAATAATAGTGTCAGTTTTGCTCAATTTAATGTGTTTATGTTCACCATTAGCCATACGCATTAATACCGCCCGATCTTCTCCTTGAGCGCCGGTGCAGATAATAATCAATTTGTTATCAGAATAGTTAGCGGCTTGTTTGATATTAATTAAAGTACTTGGTTTAAATTTTAAATAACCAATTTGTTTAGCTATCTCGATATTACTTTTCATAGAATAGCCATCTAATACCACCTTTTTTCCTAATTTATCAGCAATTTGAATAATCCAACCGACCCTTTCTATCATCGAGGCAAAAGTAGCTATAATTATTCTACCTTTGGCTTGTTCTATAATCTGTTTGATATTTTGATAGACCTCACGTTCGGACATTTGTCTACCTTCTTTAGTAGAACCCAAAGTTTCCGCCATTAAAATAGAAGGGCAGTCTTTAGTATTCCAGCGTGCTAAATGAGAAAAGTTGGTTTCTTGACCGCTAATAGGATCTAAATCATATCGCCAGTCGCCAGAGTGAATAACATTAGCTAAAGGTGTTTGTAAAATAACCCCCAGAGCATCCATAATACTGTGAGTGACTGCAAAAAAGTTTATAGTAAAGCCGCCTAAATGTAGTTTTTCTTTGTTGGATTTTATTTCGTGAGCACGTAAATTAGATTGTAAATTTGATTCTGCTAATCGTCGGCGTACTAAAGCTAGAGTCAAGCGGCTGGCATATACTACCGGCCAGCCTAAGCGAGGTAATAAATGAGGTAGAGCGCCAATATGATCTAAATGACCATGGCTTAAAATTATACCTCTGATGTTTTTTTCTTTGCCTCGCAAATAGCGCGTGTCAGGAATAATATAATCCACACCCGGCATATCTTCTTCAGGGAACTGTAAACCCATATCTAAAATCATAATATCCTGACCATATTCAAATACTGTCATATTACGCCCCACTTCTTCCTGTCCACCCAAAGGTATAATTCGTAGTTTTTTCTCTAGCTGCTGAAAAGTTTTAGGTAGCTGTTTAGTATAAGATTTTGTTCTGATAGCAAAACTAGCTCGACGGTTTTGTCTATCAGCTGGTAAATTAGTTTTTGAATTTTCGAAAAATTTAAATTCCATATTTGTAAAATGTTTAATTGATATCACACTTAGTATGGCTATTACCAAGCTTAGCTTGGTGGGTGAGGTGGTGCCTTAGGAAAGGACCTTGTATAATTCGCTGTTGCTCATCATTACTAGGTGACTAGGTGAGATTCTTTTTAAATAGCCTTCTCGCGCCTCGTGGCGGTTTCCGAGCTTTGCGAGATGGTGCATTTATTAAACCAAATCCGAACCTATTTTGAAAGCAACTGAGCGCTCTACCCCGCCGCTCTGTTCGCCCAGAGCAGAGATTAGCGAAAAAATTTTCTTTTCCTTTTTAGAAGAAAAAATCGAACGTGTGCAAATTAAAAAATATGAAAGTTTAATTCTGGTGTCTTTATTTTACCAAGCTCGCACCTATTTTCAAAACAAATGAACCCGCCGCCAGCCGCCGTAAAGCGGCGGCCTGCCTCGCAGAAAAATTGCCTTACCTTCTAAAAGAAAAAAGGCGCGCGCAAAATCAAAAAATGAAAGGCAATTTTTCTGCTCGGCTCCGCGCTAACGCGCGGGCGGCGGGACTATTCATTTTGTTCGGACGGCTCGGCAGGAGGGGTTCAAGGGGGGAATGCCGAGCCGTCCTCGCTTGACGGCGCGGTTGCTACTTAAATCTAACTTCTTGACCGTCAATGAGAAGCGATTTAATTACAGCATTGCCAGAGCTGTCAACCGCAACCTTTACATCAACATTTCTCCCAAGCCGTCTCTCAATTTCTCTACCTTTTCCTTCTGGCACGAAATAGCTTTCAATACCATACTCAACACCGACCCTAGTACTGCTTACGTCCTTCAATGTCCCTTTAATAAATAACCCATCGCTTGGGGGCTGCGAGTAAACTCCTGTTGCAACCGCGTATTTTCCCTTGGTATTGAGGCCAATGTAGACTTTCTCACCCGATTTGAAGTCGTTTCGCTCAAAAATCACACTTGGAGAATTTAGATTACTGATGTCGTATCGAAGCACAACATAATCACCGCGAAATAAATCTCGCGGGTCCACTGGCGTAGTCTTTAAGAGCACTTCTTGACCTGTGCGTAGCGTATATTCTTTGTAGCCAATAAAACCGCCAATTACAACAAGCCAGAAAACTCCGAGTAATATAAAAATTTTTTTCTTATCCATAAATTTATTGGCTAACGGCAGACACTGAAGTAAATTTTGCTTTAAGCTGTCTGCGCTTTCTTTCAAGTGCTATGCCGCCTAATACAAGGATTAAACCGCCAACCATAAAGAATAGCGAGCGAGGTAATAAATCCCAGAAGAAGTCGAAATAGCGTACCAAAATCAATGCGGACAACCAAAACATTCCAGTATTCACTATTTGCATATCCTCTCTTTGATAGCCCACAAACAGAAGCACAAAAACTATACCAGCCAAAATGAGATTAAAGAGCAAAACATAAATATTTGTTGTTGCGTGGAAGAAGAAAAACAACAACGCAGCCCCCGTTAATCCCAGAGCAACAGAACTTTCTAGAATATTTGTACTCGATTTTGACGGATTAAACATTAACGCAATGACGGCTAACAAAATTGCGAGAATTGAAAACAACACAAAGCCAAAAGTAAATTGGCTTGATGTTTCTAATGATCTAGAAAAGAAACTGTAATGCTCGTAAAATCCTGAGAAAAATCTAAAGGTCAAAAAGAAAAGCGAAACCATCGCAATTTTAATTCCGGCCAATCTATAAACTCGTGCGACTCCCTTTAGTTTTTCGGATAAGTAATGCAATGCGCCGATACCAAACATTAGTACGCCTGAGACAAGATAGAGAACCGGCAACTTAAAGAAATCTCCCTGTGCGCGATAAAAATCCAAACCCTTGAACACGAATAATCCAATCCAAATGTAAAATAGCAAAGCTGCCAATCCAGCAATTGGCGACGACGAAAAACCGTAAACAAAAGGTAGAATGCCAATTAACCAAATCAAAACGAGAACATGGCTATTGGCGTTGATGTTGTACATTTGTGCAATTAGAAAAACAGTTGCCCCAAATAAAAGCGCACCGAGAAAAATCAAGGATGCACCAACTTTTGGAAGATTTTGCCTCTGATATTTGAAATAATAACCAGCCCAATAAGCCCCGAAGGTGCTACCGACCAATATCAAGATTTTCATTAAATTGGGCATAACTGCCCAGTTGGACGCAACAAAAAGTATCGCGCCAATACCGAGAAGAATTGAACCAATTGTTGAAATAGCAACAACAAGTTTATTAGAACTCTGCTCTTTTCGGTATTCTGTGCTATCAGCCAACATTTTGTTGGCTTGCTCTTGGGTAATTGTACCCTCGCGGAGCCACTGGTCTATTTGTTCTTTATTGATTGCGCTCATATTTTTGAAAAGTTAATTAACCTGACCTTTATTAACTCAAGTATAGCACAAATTAGACAAGCAATACATAGCAACCGCGCCGTCAAGCGAGGACGGCTCGGCATTCCCCCCTTGAACCCCTCCTGCCGAGCCGTCCGAACAAAATGAATAGTCCCGCCGCCCGCGCGTTAGCGCGGAGCCGAGCAGAAAAATTGCCTTTCATTTTTTGATTTTGCGCGCGCCTTTTTTCTTTTAGAAGGTAAGGCAATTTTTCTGCGAGGCAGGCCGCCGCTTTACGGCGGCTGGCGGCGGGTTCATCTGTTTTGAAAATAGGTGCGAGCTTGGAAAAATAAAGACACCAATACAGAACTCAAGGGTTTTTCAGAGACCGAATCGCGGGCGACACGAAGTGCCGCCCAAGCGTTTTGCCCCGATAAATCGTCTCCGCTCAGCGCGCGCAGGCGCGCCTCGCGGTTGGCCAAGACGAGGTGCGAAATCAGAAGCGATTTTGACATAGTATTTGCTTTGGATACAAAAAGAATTTTTGCTTGCTTTGAAAATATGCTATATTGAAATTGCCCCCACCGAAGATTGCTTATTTTAATGGCCGTCTATGGTTCCACTTTGAGCAATCTTAGTGGGGGCACCATGGGCGGTCATTTAAGTTTTAACTTAACTACTATGCAAAAATTCTTTTTGTATGCTCGCAAGTCCACTGATGTCGAGGACAAGCAGGTGCTTTCGATTGAAGCCCAACTCACCGAATTGCGGGCGTATGCTCGTGAAAATAATCTCGTCATTTCCGCCGAAATTGTAGAGAAGCAATCTGCAAGATATCCAGGTCGCCCGCTGTTTAACAAGATGATGGACGAGATAGAAAAGAACGGCGGAAATATCCTCGCATGGAATCCGGATCGTCTCGCCCGCAATTCGGTGGACGGAGGCAGGGTTATTTATCTCCTCGACACAGGAAAACTTGCGAGCCTCAAATTCCCGACGTTCTGGTGTGATAACACAAGTCAGGGGAAATTTATGTTGAACATGGCATTTGGCCAAAGCAAATACTATGTAGATTCTCTTTCCGAAAATACAAAACGCGGACTTCGCCAAAAAGTGAGAATGGGGATATTTCCAAGCCAAGCGCCAG
>JBBIVB010000003.1:0-48144 GCA_037439965.1 Candidatus Veblenbacteria bacterium
ATGATTTAGGGGCGCAAGGTAAAGGAGTGGTAGTAAGATAATTTTTATTATAAAAATAAGCTGGATAAACACTATCCAGCTTTGGTTTTGGGTGATAAGTGTCTAATAGTACTTCCTATAGCAAAGCAGTTAGCTACTAGAAGAGTACAATGGCCAGTTTTGGTATAGGAGAGAATATAACATAGACAAGTTAATCCTTGTAAGCAAAATTTTATTTTGCCTAAATAATTTGATTTTACTTGTGCCTGTCCATGGTAACGCCCTTTGCTTTTTAAATACCATACTGAAATACCAATAAAAAGTAAAAAACTATCAAGAATTAAAAAGGTTAAAGCATTCCACCACCATTGCCAAATTATTTGCCAGTAACTAATAGCGACCAAGCCAGCAAAAATTTTATCACAAACAGGATCAAGCGCTGCACCCAATTCAGTAATCTGCTTCATTTTTCTGGCAAGTATTCCATCAAAAATATCACTGAAAAAAGCCCAACTGATTAATACTAGATACCATTCCAAGCTAGCTTCATAGTAGACTAGCAATAAATAAATTAAACCAGCAGGGATGCGGCTTAGAGAAAGTAGGTTACTAACACTGATAACGTCTTTCTCAATACCTTTATCAATAGTTTCTGAAATACGACGAGAGATAGGTAGATAATGTATAAATTTAATAATAGACTGACGTATCAAAAGACGTTTTTCTGGCCTAGGGATAAAGAAATCAGACAGTTCGCCTAAGGTTACATCTTTAACCTCAACAATTTTTTCAGCTATATGTTCAGCACGCTTAAAAAAACCATTAAGTAAAGCAGGCATATACCTCCCTCTTTCATTTTTTAAAGTATTTTGTTAGTTTTTATTTGTGTTTACTTTACTGCAAAAATCAAATAAAAGTCAAGCTAGGTTAGGAAAGCTCGTGACTAATCATGGTCTGGTAGATATTCCATTTTTTTTACCCATAGCTACCCGCGGTGTTGTTAAAGGTTTGGCGGTTAATGATTTAAAGAGTTTAGGAGCGCAAATAATTTTATCCAACACTTATCATTTATGGCTTAAACCGGGATTGGAGTTAGTTAAAAAAGTAGGCGATTTACATAAGTTTATCGGATGGTCGGGTCCAATTTTAACTGACTCGGGTGGTTTTCAAGTTTTTAGTTTAAGTAAAATTAGGCGATTGAATGATCGAGGTGTAGAATTTTTAGTGCCGGAGAGCGGTGAAAAAAGATTTTTAACACCCAAACTTGCTTTGGAAATCCAGGCTGTTTTAGGTTCTGATATTGCTATGGTTTTAGATGAATGCGTTGGTTATCCAGTACCGGAAGCTCGAGCAGCAGAAGCAGTGGAACGTACTAGTTTATGGGCGCAAGAGCAAATAGATTATTGGCCTAAAGTAAAAACCTTAGGGCAGCAATTATTTGGCATTGTTCAGGGTTCGGTTTTTCCAAAACTCCGCGAGCAAAGTGCTAAAACTATTACTAAGCTTCCTTTTGATGGAATAGCTTTAGGTGGTTTGGCAGTAGGCGAAACACCAGAACAAATGTATCAAGTTTTAGATTATACCGTGCCGTTGTTGCCGGAGCATAAGTTAAGATATTTAATGGGTGTTGGCTATCCAGAAAATATTGTGCAAGCAGTGAAAAGGGGAATAGATTGTTTTGATTGTGTGATACCAACCCGAGAAGCTAGACACGGGCGTCTTTATATTTGGCCTGAAATACGCTTTCAAGATGAAGATAAGTTTTTAAGCTTATTATCACAAGCTGATTTTTATCAAACCATTAATATTGAGCGGGCGCCATGGCAGAATGATTTAGCTGTGCTTAACACTGGCTGTAATTGTTTGGCTTGTGCAGAATTAAAAACTACGCGGGCATATTTGCATCATTTATTTGATGTTAAAGAGGCGCTGGCTGAAAGATTAGCCACCATTCATAATTTGCATTTTTATTTAGAGTTAATGAAGCTGATCAGACGGGCCATCGAGCGAGATATTTTATAGATAGATAAATATGGATTTTATTGGGGCGAGGAATTATAATAATAGTGTATGAACTTCGTTCGTGAAGAAGCTACTAAAATTACCCTTAGTGTCATAGGTGATATTTGGCGTTTTCCAGGCTGGTGGTATACCCGTGGCACTAAAGAAGTAGGTAGTTGGTGTTGGCAGCAAATTCATGATACCTGGGAAAGATTAGCCATTGCTTTATTTGTTAAATACTTTTTTAAACCGATGTATGGTGATTATACTTTGTCAGGCAGAATCATCAGTATTTTTATGAGGTTTGTTTTGATAATAGTAAAGTTAATAAGATTAGTTTTTTGGTTTTTATTTTATTCACTAATTTTTATTTTATGGCTAGTAATTTTGCCATTATCCTTAATTTTAATTTTTGTTTGAAATGTCCAGTAATATAACTTTCAGTATATTTTATTGCATCTGCATCTTAAGAGATCAGTCATGCTGAATTTATTTCAGCATCTAGTAAAGATCCTGAATTGAGTTCAGGATGACGAAATAATAAAAATATCTTGTATTTTGAATTTTACATTTTAAATTATTTTTATGCCAAGGTTGCTATGGACAATTAAACCAACTTTAAGCTCCTTATTAGTCAGGAGACTAAGGGAGAATTGGGAACGTTATATTGATGGCACAGCTTTATTTATTAGTGTGATATTATTTGTTTTGTTTTTATGGCGATTGCATGTTTATTTAGAACATTGGTCAGATATTTTAGATGCTATTTTTCCTCCTTCACCAGTAGCCAAATTTTGTTGGTTGGCAGTATTATTCATTTGTTATACTATTTATCGTTTTAACCGTTTAAACCAAGAAAGGTCCTATTTAAAAGGTGATGAGGCTATTATAAAAATTGAAGAACATTTAAGTCCTGAGATGTGGCTATTGTTAGAGCAGGCTTGGCGTTATGCTACTAAATTTAGGCATGGAGAAGTGTCAGAAATCCATTTATTAGCCGCTTCTCTTAAAACCAGCACTGGGCAAGCAATTTTTTCTCGCTTAGGAGTTAATCCTGATAAATTATTTTCTACTCTTTCTAACGCTTTAGCCAAAGTAACTAAAGGTAGGCCAGCTCAATTATCAAGTTCATGTCAAGCGACTTTAATTAAAACAGGTGAATTAGCTTTAGCTAGGCGCAGTCATTTAGTTGAGGTAGGAGAATTAATTATGGCTATAGCAAATGGCGAATCCTTAGCGCGCCAAGTATTAGATGAGCTAGCCATAGAAACTAAAATGATTGCCAATATCACCACTTGGTTTGCTTTACGCCGCCGTTTAAAAAAAGAATTAGCCCGCAGAGCTCGCAGAGCTTCTTGGCGCCCCAAGTACGCCTTGGATCGAGCTTATTTAGCAGTAGCTACACCCTTGCTAGATCAAATCAGTCGCGATTTAACATATTTAGCAGCACGCGGTTATCTAAAGCCCTGTGTGGGTAGAGATAAAGAAATGCAGGAAATTTTCCGTCTGATTGAAGGTGGTAAATCTAGTGTGGTATTAGTGGGCGAGCCAGGAATTGGTAAAACCGCCATTATTGAAGGCATTGCTCAAGCCATGGTGTCTGAAGAAGTGCCAGAGCCTTTACAAGATAAAAAATTATTAGCTTTATCAGTACCAGCATTAGTTGGCAGTGGTGAAGTGGAAAGCAGAGTACTGCAAGTAATGAATGAGATAGCGCGAGCTGGTAATATCATTTTATTTATTGATGATATACACAATTTAGTTGGTCATTTAGCTAATGGCAAAGAGAGTTTAGATGTTGCTGATATGATAGCTAATTTTATCTCTGAGTCCAAAATTATTACTCTAGCTACTACTACACCAACTGATTGGCTAGATTATTTGGATAAAACTTTTTTAGGTAATGTTTTGGATAAAGTAAAAATAGAAGAACCAGAAGATGATATAGCTATACAAATATTAGAAGCTACTATACCCTTATTAGAATATCAGCATCATATTTATTTTTCTTATGACTCATTAGCTAAGGCGGTAGAATTATCGCGGCGTTATCTGCCAGATAAATTTTTACCTGAAAAAGCCATTAAGTTATGTGAGGAAGCAGCAGTATTTATTAGACAGCATAAAGGAGAGAAGGCTACTATTACAGCCGAAGATATATCTCAATTAGTATCTAGTAAAGTAAATGTGCCAATAACCCAAGTAACTGCCATTGAGGGCGAGCGATTATTAAACTTGGAAAATATTTTACATCAGAGGATTATTGGCCAAGATGAGGCAGTTAAAATGGTATCGGCGGCTTTGCGACGGGCGCGCGTAGAATTGAAAGCTAGGAATGGTCCGATTGCTACTTTTTTGTTTTTAGGCCCTACTGGCGTTGGCAAAACAGAGCTAGCTAAGACCGTGGCGGCTGAATATTTCAATGGCGAAGATAAGATGATTAGGTTAGATATGTCTGAATTTCAAACTACCGATAGTATCTATCGTTTAATTGGCGCGCCGCCAGGTTTAGGTAAAGAGCAAGGATTTTTAACAGAGGCGGTAAGACAAAAGCCGTACTCATTGATTTTATTAGATGAATTTGAAAAATCACATCCAGATATTCTTAATGTCTTTTTGCAGTTATTTGATGATGGCCGTTTAACTGATTCTACTGGCAGGACAGTTGATTTTACCAATACTATTATTATTGCCACCTCTAATGCTGGTACACAATTTATTCAAGATAGTTTAAAATCAGGAGTACCTATAGCTGATATTAGACGAATGCTTCTGGAAGGGGAGTTAAAAAATTATTTTAAACCAGAATTAATTAACCGTTTTGACGGAGTAATTGTTTTTGCGCCACTTGGTTTGTCAGAGGTAATAGCTATCACTAAGTTATTATTAACTAAATTAGCTCGTACCTTGCAAGCCAAAGGTATTACTTTAAAAGCTAGCGAAGCAGCGGTAGAAGAATTAGCTAGGGAAGGTTTTGATCCTTTATATGGTGCTAGGCCTTTGCAGCGTACTATTCAGGATAAAGTTGATAATGCTTTGGCTAATTATTTATTAACCGGCAAGCTTGGTCGTCGTGATATAGTGGTGTTAGAGTCAGGTGGTGTAATTAAAGTAGAGAAAGCTACTAAACTTTAAATTTATGGAACTAAGAATTGAGCGTCCACAATCTGGATATCTAGGGCAAACCACTGGAGCATTAGCTGGCTCCATTTTAGGTTTGGTTATTTTAGTAGGTGGTTTGATTTTTATTATTAAAACTGGCGCTAAAAATAATTCCAAGCCAGCTAATAATTTAGCAGAGGAGATTGTTTGGGAAGATAATTTAAATCTTGATAAATTTAATGCTAATAATATTAAACAGACTCCTTTGTCAGATAAATTACAAATAGAAATAATTAGGTCGGGTCATGGTGATAGAGAAAGTAAATCAGGGGATAAATTAGAAGTTAATTATACAGGATGGTTGACTGATGGTACTAAATTTGATTCAAGCTATGATCGTGGAACCCCTTTTGTTTTTACATTAGGCGCTGGAGAGGTAATTAAAGGCTGGGATCAAGGTTTACGAGGTATGGTAGTAGGAGAAAAAAGAAAACTAATTATTCCAGCCAACTTGGCTTACGGAAAGCAGGGAAATGGAGAAATTATTCCTTCCAATGCTATTTTAATTTTTGAAGTAGAGTTGCTTAAGATAGAATAGTCATATGACCAAAGGTCGTTTAGTAATCTACTTAATGATTACCTTGGTAGTTTTGTTATTGGTATTTTATGTTTGGTTAGTTTATGAAGTTCAAGCGCCGCATAAAAATTTAGTCAAAGTGCAAGTGTATTTTGGCAATAGTATTAATGATCCAGAAGTTTTAGATTGTAAAAAGAATTTTTTAGTAGAGCGATGGGTAGTAAAACAGTCTAATTTAGCAGATTTAGCCAAAGTGGCTATAAATGAATTATTAGCAGGGCCAACCATAAAAGAAAAAGCAGCTGGATTTTTACTAGTATTAATCCGGGAGTAAAATTACAAAAATTAGACATAGTGGGTGAAGAAGTAAGTGTTGATTTTGATGAAACATTAGAAAAAGCAGTAGGTGGTTCTTGCCGAGTAGCAGCTATCAGGTCACAAATTACTAAAACTTTATTACAATTTCCTAGTTTTAAAAAAGTAATAATTTCCATTAATGGACGCACTGAAGATATTTTACAACCATAATAAAGTCTGTGCGTTTAATGCCATCACCAACTACCGCGGGGACTTAGAGAGTATTTAGCAATTTATTTTTTAAACATTCTGATTTTTTAACCTAAAACCAAGAACTATTGGATAGGAACTAATAACTTAATTTATGACCAAAGGTTTTTCTATTATTTTTATTGTGATTTGTTTTTTGTTTTTTGTAGTAGTGACGGTGGTTAGTTTTTTATTGCTTCGGGAAAATTATTATGAAAGTTCTTTGGCGACGGTTATTAATCTTGAATTGAACAAAAGAGATGAGTTATTTAATTTAATTCAAATAACCACTCCAAAAGCGGATCAAGTTATAGAAAGTCCGTTGGTGATAAAAGGTAAAGCTAGAGGAAGTTGGTATTTTGAAGCATCTTTTCCAGTAAAACTTTTAGATAATCAGGGTAAGATATTAGCACAAGGCATAGCTCAGGCACAGAGTGATTGGATGACAGAAAATTTTGTGCCTTTCGTAGCTACCTTAACTTTTACTAAACCTACTAGTACAGCAGGTACTTTGATTTTACAAAAAGATAACCCCTCAGGCTTGCCAGAACATGATGTGCAAATTAGTATCCCGTTATTATTTAAACAAGATAGTCAAGTAAATACTAAACCGTGTATTATAACCGGTTGCAGTAAACAGCTTTGTGCTGAGGATGAGGTTGTTACCACCTGTGAATTTAAACCTGAATATGTTTGTTATACCAAAGCAGTTTGTGAGCGTCAGGCAGATGGTAAATGCAGTTGGACCAAAACAATTGATTTAGAGGTTTGTTTGAATGAGTTTAAAGAATAATAAATTGTCTGGTAAAAGATACGTTTAATTTATTATTAAAAACTGGTAAACTTTAAGTATGGCAGAAAATTTAGGCTATACTAAACCTTTATTTATCTTGGCTTTTGACCATCGTTCTTCTTTTATTCGTGATCTCTTGGGTTTAGAAGGCAAATTGACTAATGCTGATGTTAATAAAATCAGTGAGTTAAAATATTTAATTTACCAAGGTTTTGTTAAAACGGTAGAGAATAAATTAGTACCTAAAGATAATGCTGCGATTTTAGTAGATGAACAATTTGGAAATAAAATATTACTGGAAGCAAATATTAAAGGTTATCAAGTTTGTTTATCAGTAGAAAAAAGTGGGCAGCAGGAATTTGTTTTGGAATATAGAGACAATTTTGTAGAGCATATTAAAAAATATGATCCAGCATTTGTTAAAGCATTAATTCGCTACAATCCAGAAGGCGATAATGAGTTAAACAGATATCAACAACAGAAATTAAAACAGCTTAGTGATTGGTGTCGGAAAAATGATTACAAATTTTTAATTGAAACTTTAGTGCCGGCTACACCAAAACAGTTAGCTCAAGCAGGTGATATTAAAAAGTATGATGAGGAAATCCGCCCTTCCTTAGTGCTTAAAATGATTACTGAATTGCAAAACGCCGGAATAGAGCCTGATGTTTGGAAAATTGAAGGTATGATTAAACCCCAATATTACCAAAACACTATAAAGCAGATAAAAGCAGGTGGGCGAGATAATGTTAGTTTAATCATTTTAGGTAGAGGTGAGAATCCTCAAAAGATGGAGAGATGGCTTAAGGTTGGCAAGGGAATTGATGGAGTAATAGGCTTTGCTATTGGTCGTACTATTTTTTTACCAACCTTAAAAGAATATTTAGCTAAAAAGGTTACTAGTCAGCAAGTAATAGATAAAATTGCTGACCAATATTATCATTTCTATAAAATTTTTAACTCCTAAATTTATGATGCGTGAAGCTATTTTAAATTTTCCCAATCAGTTTGAATATAATCCGCAAATTCAACCAGCTCCGCTGGCAAAAAACTACAAAAGTTTTGTCTTGAGTGCTATTGGCGGCAGTTTATTAGCAGCGCGTTTAGTTAAGGCTGTTAAACCAGAGGTCGATTTAACTTTGCATGGCGATTATGGCTTACCGCAGCTGCCGGCTAATAAATCAAAACAAAGTTTATTTTTAATTGTATCTTATTCTGGCAACACCGAAGAGCCGCTAGATACTTTTAAGCAAGCTCTGCAAAATAATTATGATTGTTTGGCTATTTCTACAGGTGGTACTTTGTTGGAATTAGCCCAAGAATATAGTGTTC
The DNA here is from genome assembly GCA_037439965.1 of Candidatus Veblenbacteria bacterium. Classification (GTDB taxonomy): domain Bacteria; phylum Patescibacteriota; class Patescibacteriia; order Veblenbacterales; family UBA10138; genus JBBIVB01. Next base: position 8,331 of record JBBIVB010000003.1, read on the forward strand.
CTTACATCAAAATTCCTAACACTGGAATACAGCCTAGAATGGCTTTAGGTTTTAATTTTAAAGCTATTTTAAAAGCCATGGGCGGGCAGAATATTCTGCGTCAATCAAGTTTGTTGGCTATTAGTTTAAATTTAATTAAAAACCGGGAGATGGGAAAAAAGTTGGCTAAAAAATTAATTAATTATATCCCGGTAATTTATAGTTCTACTCGTAATCAAGCGGTGGCTTATAATTGGAAAATTAAATTTAACGAAACCGGAAAAATACCAGCTTTTTGCAATGTATTACCTGAAATGAATCATAATGAAATGACAGGATTTGATGCTATAGCTAGTACTAAAAAATTATCACGCCAATTTAAATTTATCTTTTTAAAAGATGATGAAGACAATCCACGCATCATGGCTAGAATGGAAATTTTAGAAAGAATATACAGTGAACATAAATTACCAGTGGAAATAGTGCTTATGAAAGGCAATTCTAGACTAGTTAAAATATTTTCCTGTATTATGTTGGCTGATTGGACTGCCTTTTATTTAGCTAAAAGTTATGATGTGGAATCGGAGGCGGTGCCGATGGTAGAGAAATTTAAGAAATTAATAAAACTGTAGTAAATAATTAAATAAAAACTTCATTTTATTTTTAACAAAAGACAATACTTTTATTACTATTGCAACAGGTATTGGTAGGTCGAGTACACTATGGTGTACTTATTCGTAAAAGAGTTACAGGTACTCTCGCGATATAACCGTGAGGGATTTTTGTTTTAACCATTTGTTTTAAGGCAATCTTTATTTATTGATTTATGACTAGTATTGATTTATGATTAGTGGTATTTGCCAGAATACAAAAAATTTATTAAAGTAAAGGCATTATGGCTAAGGTTAAAAAGACATCATCCGTAGAAGATAAAATGGATAAGATAGTTTCGCTCTGTAAGCGACGCGGTTTTATTTTTCCTTCTTCGGAAATTTATGGTGGGCTTAACTCTTGTTATGATTATGGACCGTTGGGAGTGGAGTTAAAAAACAACCTAAAAAAGGCATGGTGGAAAAATATGGTGCAATTAAGGCCTGAAGTAGTTGGTCTTGATTCTTCAATTCTAATGCATCCTAAAATCTGGGAAGCTTCAGGGCACCTGGCTAGTTTTACTGACCCATTAGTTGATTGTAAATCCTGCAAAAAACGTTTTCGGGCTGATCATTTACTAGAAGATTTTCGTAGTCTTTATCCTAAATGGCAAAAAGAGCCCCCTAAACAGATAAGTGACCTAAAATGTCCAGATTGTAATGGTGAATTAACTGTTAAGCGTGATTTTAATTTAATGTTTAAGACTTTCTTGGGTCCTGTAGAGGAGGAGGCGGCGCAGGTGTATTTACGGCCTGAAACCGCGCAGGGTATTTATGTTAATTTTAATAATGTTCAGCAAGCGGCACGCCTGAAAATTCCTTTTGGTATAGCGCAGATTGGTAAAGCTTTCCGTAATGAAATTACGCCTGGTAATTTTACTTTCCGCACACGTGAATTTGAGCAAATAGAAATGCAGTGGTTTATCAATCCCCGTGACGCAGATAAATGGTTTGATTATTGGTTAAAAGAAAGAGTGGCTTGGTATGTAAGCTTGGGTATGACCAAAGAGCATCTACATAATAGAGAACACAAGAAAAATGAATTAGCACATTATGCCAAGCGAGCAGTTGATATAGAATACCAATTCCCCTTTGCTGGCAACGAAGGATTTAAAGAACTAGAGGGTGTACACAATCGAGGCGATTGGGATTTGTCCCGGCATAGTAAGTTTTCTGGTCGAGATTTATCATATCGCGATGAAGTTGGTAGGGAAAATTATATACCTTGGGTTATTGAAACTTCCGGCGGTGTTGATAGGGCGGTTTTAGCATTTTTGCTTGATGCTTATACCGAGGTGGAAGGTGGTCGCACTACCACTACTGAATCCACTAAGGAAAAAGAAGTAGTATTAAAGTTGCATCCTCAGTTAGCTCCTATTAAAGTGGCTGTTTTGCCGTTATCTAAAAAACCAGAACTGACTCGGGTAGCGCAAGATATTTATTCCAAATTAAGCAATTATTTTATGACAGACTATGACGAAGTAGGTTCTATTGGCAGGCGTTACCGCAGGCAAGACGAAATCGGTACTCCTTACTGTGTAACGGTTGATTTTGCTAGTTTAGAAGACAAAAAAGTAACAGTCCGTGATCGTGATTCTATGATTCAGGAACGCTTAGCTATTGAAGAATTAACTAGCTATTTACGATCTAAATTGCCATCATAAAAATAAGATGATAGTTAAACGTTTGCGTTTAAGTAATAGGTTACCTGTAATTTTAGCTGATATTAAAGCCACTGAAGCTGTAACAGTTTTGGTTTTGGTGCACACTGGCTCTAGACAAGAATCAGCTAAAGAAGCTGGTTTATCTCACTTTTTAGAGCACATGGTTTTTAAAGGCACTACTAGTTGGCCAACTGCTTCTCAATTAACTCATTTGATCGATAGTTTAGGTGCTGATTACAATGCTTTTACCAGTAAAGAAATTACTGGTTTTTATATTAAAGCAGCTAGTGAGCATTTACCTATGATTTTACATATTTTATCAGAGATGGTTTGGCAGCCGATTCTCGACAAGGAAGAAATAAAACGAGAAAAAGAAGTAATTGTGCAGGAGATAAATATGTATGAAGATAACCCGATTATGTATGTGGAAGATTTATTGGAGCAAAAAATGTTTGCAGGGCATCCTTTGGGTAGGTTAATTAGTGGTACTCGTGAATCAGTTCGTTCGCTAAAATCAGAACAAGTTAGAAAATATCTAAATAAATTTTATCAGCCACAGAATATGTTGGTGATAGCAGCTGGCAAAATAACAGCTTCCCATAAAAAATATTTTGCTAAATATTTTTCTACCCCGCGTCCTCGAGCTAGCCGTCTCGTATTTAAATCTCCTCGAGTTACTATTACTAAACCGCAAATTATTCTAAAACATAAAGAAACAGAGCAAGTACAAATAGCCATTGGTTTTAAAGCTTTACCTTTACGGAGCAAGGATGCAATAACCTTGGAAATTTTGTCTACTATTTTAGGCGGCAATATGAGCTCTCGTCTTTTTGTAAGGATAAGGGAACGTGAGGGTTTGTGTTATTTTATTAAAACTGGTGTCCAGGCTTATGAACAAGCTGGCTTGGTGGTAATTCAAGCTGGTTTGGATAAAGATCGTTTGCCGCAGGCTATAAAATTAATTAAAGAAGAGTTAAGTCGGATAACTAAAGAACTCGTAACTAGTGCTGAATTAACCAAAGCCAAAGATTATCTTAAAGGTAGATTATTATTAGCCTTGGAAGATTCAGCCGGAGTTGCAGATTGGTTAGGTAAACAGATAATGCTGGAACATAAATTAGAAACCACCAAGCAGGTTTTGGCTAAGTTGCAAGCAGTGACGCCAGGTGGTTTAAAACGGTTAGCGCGTGCGATATTCAAGCCAGAATGTTATACTTTAGCTGTAATTGGTCCTTATCAGAATACAAAAATTTTGGATAATTTATTAAGGAAATAAATAATATATGACTTATCAACAGCATCATTTAACCGATATTTCTTGGGTGAGTATTGTCAAGGTGGTTATAGTGTTAGTTTTATTTTATTTACTTTATTCTATTCTAGATATTTTAGGTTTAGTTTTTGTGGCAATGGTCATAGCTGCTGCTTTTGGGCCGTGGGTAGATTGGTTATATAAGCGCCGGGTACCCAGAGCCTTATCGGTAATTAGTATATATGTGGTAATTTTTCTAATAATGGCATTGGTGGTTTATTTATTGATACCACCTCTAGTTACACAGATTCATCAATTAGCCAATGTTTTACCTAGTTATTATTCGCAAGCTATTTCTGGTCTATCACAAGTACAACAAACAACAGATTTAGAAGCAGCAAATACTATTAAAGATTTTTTGAAAGATATTGGTTTAGGTTTAACTAAAGCCGCTTCTTCTATTGTTGGTATGGTGACAGGAATTTTTGGTGGCATTGTGCAGTTGACTATAGTTTTAGTGATAAGTTTTTATTTGATAGTTCAGGAAGACGGTTTAAAACGTTTTTTAAGGTCTTTAACACCAACCAAATATCAACCTTATATTATACAGCTGTTGGGGAGAATTAATATTAAACTAGGCGCTTGGTTTAGGGCACAATTAGTATTAATGTTAGCCGTGGGCATCTTGACCTTTATAGGTTTGCAACTAGTTGGTATGGATTATGTCTTGATATTAGCTTTATGGGCAGGTTTAACAGAAATAATTCCTTATGTTGGTCCTATTATTGGTGCTATTCCAGCGGTCTTTTTAGCTTTTACTATTTCTCCTTGGCAGGGTTTGATAGTAACTTTGATTTATATAGTGGTACAGCAGTTAGAAAATAATATTTTAGTACCTAGCATTATGCGTCGGGCAGTAGGTTTGAATCCTATTATTTCCATCGTCGTTATTTTAATAGGCGCCAAGTGGGGTGGAATTATGGGAGCGGTTTTATCTATTCCCTTGGCTACAGTTTTAGCTGTTATTTTATCTGATGTGTTTGATGATTGGAAAACCGATGATAGTGGCGGACTACAGATTTGGTAGAACAAATTAAAAAGGAGTAATTTCAAGACATGGCTGGAATTTTATATATCGTAGGAACGCCCATTGGCAACCTTGAAGATATAACTTTAAGGGCCGTTAGGATATTGCAGGAAATAGATTGGGTAGTGTGTGAAGATACTAGAGTAGCTAGTAAATTGCTAAATTATCTACAAATAGATAAAAAATTATACTCACTGCATCAGCATAGTAACGAGGTTGTTTTGGCTGCAGTTTTAAATTTATTAAAACAAGGGCAGATTTTAGCTTATATTACTGATGCTGGTACACCAGGTATAGCTGACCCAGGAGGTTTATTAGTAGCCGAAGCAGTAAAACTTGGAATAAAAGTAATTCCTATTCCTGGCGTCTCGGCTTTATCTTGTGCTTTATCAGTAGCCGGCATAAATTTACAAGAATTTGTTTTTTTAGGTTGGCCGCCGCATAAAAAAGGTCGGCAAACTTTTTTTAAGCAAGTTGCGGAAAGCCAGTACCCAGTAGTTTTCTTTGAATCTACTTATCGTATAGTTAAAACACTTAAGCAGTTGTCCGCTATAATACCTTCTAGAAAATTAATTATCGCCCGTGAATTAACAAAAAAATTTGAAACTATTTATCGTGGCACGGGTGCAGAAATCTTGAACCAGCTCAAAGATACCTCGACTAAAGGCGAGTTCGTTGTTATTGTTAATAAAGAAGACAGGTAGAATATGGGCAAATTTTACATTACAACACCAATTTATTATGTGAATGATAAACCACATCTGGGTCATGCTTATACTACTTTATGCGCTGATGTTTTAGCGCGCTGGCATAGGCAGCAAGGAGATAAGGTTTTCTTTTTGACTGGCACTGATGAGCATGGTGCTAAAGTTGAGCAAGCGGCCCAAAGTAGTGGTTTAACACCCCAAGAGTTTGTGGATAAAACTTCGCAAACTTTTAAAGATGCTTGGGCCAAACTTGGATTGTCTTATGATTATTTTATTCGTACTTCTCAATCAGAACATGAAAAAGTAGTTCAGGATTTACTTAAGCGGATTTATGACCGGGGATATATTTATGCTGGCGAATATAGGGGACTTTATTGTGTTGGTTGTGAAAAATTTTTGCAGGAAGGCGATTTGGTAAATGGTGTTTGCCAGTTACATCCTAACGAGAAGCCGGTGACTCAAAAGGAAAAAAATTATTTTTTCAAATTATCAGCCTTTCGAGAAAAATTACTGAAAGCTATAGAGCAGAATAAATATCAAATTTTTCCTGAAGAGCGAAAAAATGAAGTCGTAGGAAAACTAAAACAAGGATTAGAAGATGTTTCTATTTCCCGTTCCCAAGTAACTTGGGGAGTGCCGGTGCCGTGGGATGATACACAAACCGTTTATGTTTGGATTGATGCTCTAATCAATTATTATTCAGCTACTCAATTTGTAAGTAACGCTCAAGGTTTTTGGCCGACCCAGGTTCATTTACTAGGTAAAGATATTTTATGGTTTCATGCGGTAATTTGGGAAGCACTTTTAATGGCTGCTGATTTGTCATTGCCTCAAATTGTAGCTGCCCATGGTTTTTTTACTGTAGATGGGCAGAAAATGTCTAAATCTTTAGGTAATGTAATTGACCCGGCTGATTTAGTAAATGAATTTGGGCTTGAAGCCACCAGATATCTTATTTTATCGCAATTGTCTTTTACTACCGATGGCGATATTTCCCTAAATCGTTTTCGCGAACGTTACCAAAGTGATTTGGCTAATGGTTTGGGTAATACTTTTTCTCGTGTTACAAATATGGCAGAAAAGTTTTGCCAAGGTAAAGTATCTCGCGGGGAGGTAGAATTATGTATTGATAAAGAGTTAGATAATTTTAAATTTGATGCTGCTTTGGGTTTAATAATAAGAGCTTCAAGATTAATTGATCGACAGATTGACGAAGAGAAGCCATGGAATCTAACCAAGAAAAGTGATAATAAAAAAGCAGCCGAGTTAATTGAAGGTTGGATTAAACAATTAAGGGGTATAGCCAAAGCATTAGAGCCTTTTATGCCGCAAACTAGTAATACTATTCAACAAGCGCTTTCTACTGATACAATTACTAAAGTGGCACCTTTATTCCCTCGGTTAAATTCATAATTAAATTTATTTTATCACTAGCAACTAAGAATTAGTGGCTAGGAATGAGGAACTAAACTTATGACATTATTTGACGGTTTTTTACTATTAATACTCTTTGCTTTTATTTGGTTTGGGGTGTGGTTTGGGTTCATTCATACTCTGGGAGCATTATTAGGCACTATAGCCGGAGCTTTCTTTGCCAGCAGATTATATCTACCAGTTTTTTCTTTGGTAATTTATTGGACTGGCTATGATGATGATTGGCTTAAAATTCTGATATTTTTTATAATTTTTATAATAATCAATAGATTGGTTGGTTTTGTTTTTTATTTATTAGATAGAACTTTCCGATTTGTTAGTTTTATACCTTTTTTAAAAACTATCAATCGTTTAAGTGGAGCGGCTTTAGGACTATTAGAAGGCGGCTTGTCTTTAGGATTAGTTTTATATCTTACCGGGTCGGTAACTTTACCAGATTGGTTACAGCAGGCAATTGCCAATTCTGATATAGCGCAAAGTCTAATTGTGTTAGCTGGTGTGTTGATTCCATTATTGCCAGAAGTGTTGGAAAGGATTCAGCCTTACGTGCCGAATGTTAATTTATCTATTTAATAAATGTTGATTGATACTCATTGTCATTTGAATTTTCGGGCGTTTAAAGATGATGTAGATAAAGTAATAAAACACGCAGATGAGGCAGGGGTGTTTCGCATTATTAATGTTGGCAGTCAATGGGAAACAAGCAAGCGGGCGGTAAAGTTAGCACAAACTTATGGTACTTTATATGCTGCCATTGGGCTTCATCCAATACATCTCTATGAACAGGAAGTAGATGAGGAAGAAACACATTTTAAAACCAGGACTGAGATTTTTGATATTAAAAAATATACTGAATTAGCTCATGGTGCTAAAGATAAAGTAGTAGCTGTGGGGGAGTGTGGTTTGGATTATCATCGTTTTCCTGACAAGGTTGACCAAACTGAAGTTAAGACTAGACAACAAGAATTATTTAAGCAGCATATTAAGTTGGCCAGTGAAGTGGGTTTACCAATCATTATTCATTGTCGCGAAGCTTATGATGATATTTTTAAAATTTTAGAAACATCGATTAGTGAAGGTTTATTATCCAAGCGTGGTGTTAGCCATTGTTTTTTAGGAACGAAAGCGCAGGCTAAGAAACTATTAGATTTAGGGTTTTTATTATCATTTACTGGTATTATTACTTTTAAGAACGTCAAGTCTGAATTATTAGAAGTAGTAAAACAAACACCTTTAGAGCGAATAATGATAGAAACTGATGCTCCTTATTTAGCACCTCAAGCTTATCGGGGAATGCTTAATGAGCCGGCTTATGTGGTAGAAGTTGCCAAAAAAATCGCCGAGTTAAAAAATATAGATTTTAAGGAAGTAGCCAAAATTACCACCCAGAATGCTATAGATTTATTTAATCTATAAAGACCAAAATATAATATTATTTATTTTAAGGAACAATTTGCGTGAATTGTTTCTAGATTTTATTTTGTAACTATTGACAAGTAGGTTATTTTTATAATAATATGGAATGCTATAAAAAATTTGGTTCTTTAAAAATCAATCAAGAATAGGTGCTATATGAACGATATAAGTGGTCTTGATCTAGGTCCGTGTTTACAATGGTATACTGTTAATGAAAAAAGGATTCAATTTGTACTTTCACCTGTATTTAAATCAAAATCTCCAATTGATATTCAAACTAAAAATATTTCTGATCTGCCGATTACTAAAGAAATTCTAGGCGGTGCATGGCAGCTTTATCCAGAATCAGCCAGACAAAGATCAATTTTGCGATTGATTATTGGAGGCTCTAAAAAATGGTTTCATAAAAGTTCAAGCCCAAATATTATAACTACTACCTATAATATAGGTAAGGCTTTATCACCAACCGCTATTGTTCCCGGTAGAACCGACTATATTTGGGAACCTGATAATAAACAGGCAAGAATATATCTTTATGAAATGGATGTTAAGTCAAGTATTGCAACTATTGTTCTAATTCAGACATTTTTGCATGAAATAGCTCATACCTTGTTAGTTTCAGCCTATTACTTACGTAATTATAGATTGTGTATGCCAGACGAAAAGGATATCGCAGGCATAAGCTTTTTTCAAAAATTTTTAAAAGTAGCGAGTAAATATTCACCAATCTCACATTATGCTAGCTTTTACCCTCTCCAATGTTTATCTTTAAAAGACACAAAGAGATATTATATAAATGTCAGTGAGCATATTTGTGAGAGTGTGGCAGCTTATTTATTAGGCTTCACCTTTTGTTTAGAGGAAGATAAGTGCTGGACCCCCTTTAAGGGTCGAGCTGACCTCTATGATTTGATTGCTGACTTCCTTGAAGCACGGTGCAAATAAAATAGTATATTTTTAAGGTTTGGATAATTATTTCCAAACCTTTTTTATTTTGTTATCATTAGAATATGAGTTTGGAGTTTATTGTTTTATTACTGATAGTTTTAGGCGGGTTTATCGTCTTATTTTTATTACTAAAATCGCGTTTTTCTAAAGGTTCGCTAGTTGATCAAAACAGCTTGCTATTATTGCAAAATCAGCTTAATGAAATTACCAGAACTTTGGATAATAAATTAGGGGAATCTACTAAAGTTATACAACAGCAATTTGGTGAGTCGGCTAAGATTATCCGCGATGTTACTGAGCGTTTAACTAAGTTAGATGAAACTAATCGGCAAGTGGTTAACTTTGCTGACCAATTACAAAATTTACAAGATATTTTAAAAAATCCCAAGCAACGAGGAATTTTGGGTGAATATTATTTAGAAACTTTACTTAAAAATGTTTTACCAACAGGTAGTTACCAAATGCAGTATGAATTTCGCGATGGAACAGTTGTGGATGCGGTCGTTTTTGTTAAAGATAGGATTATCCCTATAGATTCTAAATTTTCTTTGGAAAATTATAATCGTCTGGTCGAAGAACGCGATGCGGCAGAACGCGAAAGATTAGAAAAAGCTTTTAAAGCTGATTTGAAAAATCGCATTGACGAAACAGCTAAGTATGTAAAGCCAGGTGAAAAAACTATGGACTTTGCTTTTATGTTTATTCCCCACGAAGCAATTTATTATGATTTGCTAGTGGCGCAAGTTGGTGCAGTAAAAGTTAATACTCGCGATTTGATTGAATACGCTTTTAAAGAAAAACATGTGATTATTGTTTCGCCAACTTCCTTTTTAGCTTATTTGCAAACTGTGCTGCAGGGATTAAAAGCTTTACAAATTGAAGAATCAGCTAAAGAAATTAGGAAAAATGTGGAAGCGTTAGGCAGACATTTATCATCTTATGATGAATATATGCGTAAACTTGGTAATAATCTTGGTACCACTGTGAATATGTATAATTCAGCTTACAAAGAGTTTGCTAAAGTAGATAAAGATGTGATGAAAATTTCAGGCAAAGCTATTGAAATTGAACCATTAAGTTTAGATAAACCAAAAAATGAAGAATAATGATACTTTAAATATTTTAGGCTAAGATAGCGTTCGAAAAATGTGGATTAGATTTAGTAGTTTTTTAAAAGCAGGAGGGTCATAAAATTTAGACCTAATATTGTGAGCGCATCTTAGCCTTTTATTTTTTAAATATTAAAAAAGTATTGTTAATAAAATAATGAAGAAGAAATAGCAATTTTTAAAAATAATTGCAGCGATGACACGTTTCTATACACTACTTCCTTTCTGATTTTTTTGGGTACTAGTAGTTTGGTCAGTTTGAACTCACTAAAACTACGCAGTGTCACGCTGCTTTTTTATTTGTTCAGTTTTACTTATTTTATTAAAATTTCTCTTAAATTAGCTAAAAATAATATAAATAATTGACATATCTTAAATAACAAGTTATAATATTCCCTTAGGGTATTTAATTTTATCTTTTATGATTTTATGGTTGCTTTTGAAACCCGAAATTGGTGGCGAACACCATTGCAGATTTTTTCCGAAATCACCGGTTTGATTGTAGTACCAATAGTAGCCGCTCTTTATTTAGGTAAATGGTTGGACAAAAAATATAATAGTGAACCGTGGTTAACGGTAATAACAGTTTGTATTGGAATCACTATGGCAGTAATTTTCGTCTATCGTATAGCTTATAAATATATTAGAGAAATTGAGAAAGAAGCAAGAAAGGTAAAATATCATAATGATCATAGCTCAAGAGATACTAGTAGTTAATCATTTAGTTGATGAAGCATCATCAACTACAGCTGATATTAGGAGTACTGAAATTAAACATGAAGTACCACTTTATTCTGAATCAATCTTTAATATTGGTAATTTTACAGTTACTAATTCGTTACTTAATTCTTGGCTAGTAGTAATATTAATAACTATTTTTTTTATTAGTTTAAGTAAGATTATAAAACAAATTCCTTCCCGACTTCAGACAGGGATAGAAATAATTATAGAAGGGGCCTTAAAAATAGCTGATTCAGTCACTGGGGATAGAAAAAAGACCTTGAGAATTTTTCCTTTAGTTTTTGCTTTATTTTTATTTATTTTACTTAATAACTGGTTAGGTTTATTACCAGGAGTTGGTTCTATTGGATTTATTAAGGAAACATCTGGTCATAGAATTTTTATTCCTTTATTAAGGGGCGCTACAGCTGATTTTAATACTACTTTGGCGTTAGCTGTGATGTCTGTTTTTGGTGCTAATATTTTTGGTATCATAGTGGTTGGAGTTTGGAAATATTTTAATAAATTCGTCAATTTACGAGCCTTAGCTAAAATACCAAAAAGAGTTATTAAGGAGCCAACTATTATTATGGTTAATACAATTAAATTTTTCGTTGGTCTAATAGAAATAGTTGGCGAAATAGCTAAAGTGGCTTCCTTATCTTTTCGATTGTTTGGAAATATCTTTGCGGGTGAAGTATTACTTACTTCAATTGCTATTATTTTTGCTTTTATAGCACCAATTCCTTTTATGTTTTTGGAAATAATAGTAAGTATTATCCAGGCATTAATATTTGCTATGTTAACACTAGTTTATTTTACAGTAGCTAGTACAGAAGAAGAGCATTAATATTTAATAATTAATTATTGTTGGTTAAACGGCGACATTAAAAAATAATTATTTTGTCGAAACTAGTTTAATCAACTAAAAGAAAGGTCAAAATTATGGATTTCGTAGTTATAGCTAAAGCGTTTGCTATTGCTATTGGTGGTATCGCACCAGCCATCGCTATTGGTAAAATAGGAAGTAAGGCTATGGAATCAATTGGTCGTAATCCTGAGGCGGCAGGCAAAATTTTTGTGCCAATGTTGTTAGTAGCTGCTTTTGCTGAGGCAATTGCTATTTACGCCCTCGTCATAGCTTTTACTATTTAGTAATCAATTATCAAACAGTGTCTCTGGATTTTCAGAGACATTGTAGAAAGTTGATTACTTAATAAAAATTTTATGGAAGACATTATTAAATCATTTCATATAGATTGGAAATTAATGATAGCGCAGCTGATTAATTTTGGTATTGTCGTTTTTGTGGTGTGGCGTTTTGGTTTGCAGCCGCTAATCGGTACCATGGATAAGCGAAATAAAGAGATAGAAAAAGGTTTAGCTGATGCCAAAAGAATTGAGGAAGAAATTAAACAGTTGGCAGTAACTAAAGAGGAAATAATTAAGGAAGCAAAAAAGCAGGCAGAAAATGTTAGACAAGAGGCGGAGGCGGCAGCTGAAGCGCAAAGGCAGGAAACATTAACTAGAGTGCGAATAGAGGCGGCCAAAGTATTAGAAGAGGAAAAACAGAAGTTTGCTGTGGAGAAAGAACGATTATTGCATGAAGTTAGAAGGCAGGCAGCTAGTTTGATAGTGCAGGCTACAGCTAAAGTATTAGGTAAAACAGTAACGCCTACTTTAGATCGTAAGGTAGTAGAAGAGTCAATTCAGGAAGTAGTCAATAAACAGTATCATAATCATAAAAAATAATTATGAAAAAGACACCTCGTTATTATGCTAAAGAGTTATTAACCGCGGTTTTAAAAAATCCCAGTGACTGTGAGTTGTTAATTACCAGATTTTGGCAACAGATGTTAATTAATAAATATTTTGGTTGGCGAAGAAGGATACTTCAGGAAATAGATGATTTATGGTACGAGCTTACGGAGCAAACTAAAGTCATAGTAACTACTAGCAGGGAGTTATCAGCTTCGGAAAAACAGATTATTATTAAACAAATTAAAACTAGCTTACCAAACGATTGCTATATTGATTGGCAGCTCAAACCTCATTTATTGGGTGGGGTAATAATTACGATAAATGGCGAGCGATACGATTTGAGTTTTAAAGGGCAGTTGGATAAACTTTATTTTAAACTTAGTCAATAATTATTAATTTTTGGAAAGTTTGTATGTCACAATTAACTAAAGATTTTTTGCTTAAATCATTAACTAGTAAATTGGCTGAATTTGAAAAAAGTATAGTTGGGGAAAAGATAGGAACGGTGGTGGAAGTAGGCGATGGTATTGCTAAAATTTCAGGCTTAGCTGAAGTAATGGCTGGCGAAATGATAGAATTTTCTAAAGGTATTTTTGGTGTAGCTTTAAATTTAGAAGAATCAATGGTAGGCGCTATGATTTTGGGAGATTATCTGGAGATTAAAGAAGGTGATACAGTTAAATCTACCGGCCGTATTTTATCTGTGCCTTGTGGAGCAGGGGTAATTGGACGAGTGGTTAATCCTTTAGGCGAGCCGTTGGATAGCAAAGGTCCGGTGAAGTCAGAAACTTATTATCCAGTAGAAAAAATAGCTCCCGGTGTTATTACTAGACAGAAAGTTAATACACCTTTACAGACCGGTATTAAAGCTATTGATTCTATGATTCCTATAGGCCGTGGGCAGCGTGAGCTTATTATTGGTGACCGCCAAACAGGTAAAACTGCTTTAGCGATTGACACTATTATTAATCAAAAAGGACAAAATATTTTTTGTATTTATGTAGCCATTGGTCAAAAGGAATCTAAAGTAGCCAAAATATTAGCTAAATTAGAAGAAGTGGGCGCCATGGAATATACTGCGGTGGTACTGGCTGGCGCTTCGGATCCAGCAGCTTTGTCGTTTTTAGCGCCATATGCAGGTTGTGCGATGGGTGAATATTTTATGGATAAAGGTGAAGATGTATTACTTGTCTATGATGATTTATCAAAACACGCTGTAGCTTATAGACAAATTTCTTTACTCTTGCGAAGACCACCAGGACGTGAAGCTTATCCGGGAGATATTTTTTATTTACACTCACGCCTCTTAGAGCGTTCAGCAAAAATGAGCAAGGATTATGGCGGTGGTAGTTTGACCGCTTTGCCGATTATTGAGACTCAAGCTGGCGATGTATCGGCTTATATTCCTACTAACGTGATTTCCATTACCGATGGACAAATTTATTTAGAAAGTGATCTTTTCTATCAAGGTATCAGGCCGGCAGTAAATGTTGGTTTGTCAGTTTCTCGTGTTGGTTCGTCAGCACAAATTAAAGCTATGAAAGAAGTGGCTGGTAAGCTTCGTCTTGACGTAGCCCAGTATCACGAGTTAGCCGCTTTCGCCCAATTTGGTTCAGATCTTGATGAAGCTACTAAAAAACGGTTAGAGCGCGGCAAACGTGTTACTGAAGTATTAAAACAAGGCCAATATGAACCAATGGATGTTGCTTGGCAGATAGTTATTTTATATGCGGCAGTTAATGGTTATTTAGATGATATTCCTGTAGAACAGATTAAATCTTTTGAGAAACGTTTAACTGATCATCTAAGGAGAAATCCACTAGTTAAAATGATTCATGAGAAAAAGGAACTAATTCCAGAAATTGAGGAACAAATAAAATCAGTGATTAATGAAGTTAAACAATTAGAAGTAAAATAATTAATTTTATGTCCCAAGCATCTAGAGAAAGTAGGCGGCGTATACGCTCCATCAAAAATATAAGGCAGATAACTCGTGCTATGGAAATGGTAGCAGCCTCTAAAATGCGCAAAGCAGTAGCCAACGTATTAGCCACCCGCGTCTATGCTAATTTGGGCTGGCAGATGTTACAGGAATTGGTTAAGCGTACTGACCCTAAACATCATCCTTTATTGCGTAAACCAGAAAAAATTAAGCGTGTTGGTTTGGTTGTTGTTACTTCTAATAGGGGACTATGCGGTGGCTTTAATCATCAATTAACTAATAGGGCGAATTTATATATTCAAAGGTACCGCGAACAAGAGGTAGAGTTAGAGGCAGATTTAGTAGCGGTTGGTAAACGTGGACGTGATATTATGTTTAGGCATGGATATACCATAGTGGCGGAGTTTATCAAAGCAGATATTACTACTAAAATCGACGAAGTGACTCCAATTGCTAAATTACTAATCGACGACTATTTGCATGGTAAGTATAATCGTATTGTGATGGCCTATACTGATTTCGTTTCTCCGGTAGTACAGAAACCACGCCTAAAACAATTATTACCAATTGAATTAGAAGAAGATCTAGAATTAGGGCGAGTCCGGTTACCTGATTTAAATAAAACAAATCAATCAATAAAAGAGGAGATGATTGATTTTTATAATTATGAATATTTGTTTGAGCCTAGTCCAGATCAAGTGTTGGAAGATTTGCTACCAAGATTATTGGAGATACAAATTTACCAAGCATTATTAGAATCTGATGCCTCAGAGCATTCAGCAAGAATGTTAGCTATGCGTAACGCTTCTGATGCGGCTAATGATATGATTTCTTCTTTAACCTTAATTTATAACCAAGCACGGCAGCAATCTATTACTGCTGAATTAGCAGATATTACAGGCGGCCGAGTAGCGGTGGAGGGATAGTGATAGATAACAAATGGCCAATAGCTAATATTATCTTACTAAATAATTTATAAAAACTTAGGAACTAATAACTAAACTTATGAATATAGGAAAAATTACTCAAATTATTGGATCAGTGGTCGACGTGGTTTTTGAAAAGAAATTGCCCAAAATTTTTGATGCTCTAGAAGTGGAGGTCGTTCAAGCCGGCGAAAAAACCAAACAGAAATTGGTTTTGGAAGTACAGCAGCATTTAGGAGCTAACGTAGTGCGAACCGTAGCTATGGGCACCACTGACGGTTTACAACGTGGTTTGCGAGTTTTAGATACTGAAGAGCCAATCTCGATACCTGTGGGCAAGGAAACTTTAGGCAGGATGTTTAATGTATTAGGTGAGCCTATTGATGGTTTGCCTGAAATTAAAACTAAAACCCGATATCCTTTACATCGTGAAGCGCCTAAATTTACTGATCAATCGACCAAGATTGAAGTATTTGAAACTGGGATTAAAGTAATGGATTTAATTTGTCCTTTTGTAAAAGGTGGTAAGGTTGGTTTATTCGGTGGCGCTGGCGTGGGTAAAACCGTGGTGATTATGGAATTGATTCGTAATATTGCTTCGGAACACGGAGGTTTCTCTGTTTTTGCCGGCGTAGGTGAAAGATCCAGAGAGGGTAATGATCTTTACAATGAAATGAAAGATTCTGGTGTGCTAGCTAAAACATCTTTAGTTTTCGGGCAAATGAACGAACCGCCGGGAGTGCGCGCTAGGGTTGGTTTGTCTGGCTTGGCTTTAGCTGAATATTTTAGAGATGAAGCCAAACAGGATGTGCTTTTATTTATTGATAATATTTTCCGCTTTACTCAAGCCGGCAGCGAAGTATCAGCGCTTTTAGGGCGTATTCCTTCGGCTGTAGGTTATCAGCCGACTTTAGCTACGGACTTGGGTGAATTACAAGAACGTATTACTTCTACCAAAGACGGTTCCATTACTTCAGTGCAGGCAATTTATGTGCCGGCCGATGATTTAACTGATCCAGCGCCAGCTACTACTTTTGGTCATTTGGATTCCACCGTAGTATTATCCCGCGCCTTAACCGAACTTGGTATTTATCCGGCTGTTGATCCTTTGGATTCTACTTCTACTATTTTAGATCCGCAAATTTTAGGTCAAGAACATTATCAAGTAGCGCGCGAAGTGCAAAAAGTATTGCAACGTTATAAAGACTTGCAGGATATTATTGCTATTTTAGGTATGGAAGAACTTTCAGATGAAGATAAATTAACTGTGGCAAGAGCCCGCAAAATACAACGTTTCTTATCACAACCATTTTTCGTAGCCGAAACTTTTACCGGTACTGCTGGTAAATATGTTCCGCTTAAAGATACTATTCGCGGTTTCAAAGAAATTTTGGAAGGCAAACACGATGATAAACCAGAACAAGCGTTTTATATGAAAGGCGGAATTGAAGAAGTAACAAGCTAGCAAGAGTAAAAGGATAAAGTAAGAGTTTTTCTTCTTAAATTCTCTTATTACTTACACTTAACTCGTATTATAATGAAGACAATTCATTTTCAAATAGCAACACCAGAACGCGTGGTTTTTGATGCACCCAACGCTGAAGCTATTACTTTGCCGACTAAAATGGGTGAAATAACAATTTTACCTGACCATTTACCTTTAGTAGCATCATTAGCAGCCGGTGAAGTACGGGTTAAAGTTGGCGGTGAAGAAGTATCTATGGCGGTTGCAGGTGGATTTATTGAAGTGAAACCTGGCAAGGTGGTGGTTTTGGCCGATAATGCCGAGCGGGCAGAGGAAATTGATGAAAAACTGGCCGAAGAAGCGTGCGAGCGAGCTAGTAAGTTAATGCAGGAGAAAAGAGCGGATGCTGAAGAATACGCAGGGCTCTCTGCTAAACTGGAAAGGGAGTTGGCACGTCTTAAAGTGGTACGTAAACATCGCGAACGAAAAACTTTAGGCCCTAAAATTGAGGAATAAAATTTCATTATAAGTTAAATATTTTAGCCTTGACATTTTTTGATTGTTCATCTATTATGAATTATTAAAAATGTCGTTCTTTATACAAATTAACAAAAGGAAAAAAATTTATGTCTCATAATTGTGAAAGTTTGGTTTTACGCTGTATGGATTGGCGTTTGTGGTCAGGATTGGAGGATTGGTTTACTAGTTCGGGTATGGCACAAGGCGGGTTTGACCTCGTATCAGTTGCTGGAGCTGTCAAAAGCTTAACATCTCCCAGTGGCGAAGCAGAAAAGGAGTTTATACTTAAGCATATTAAAATTTCTCGCGATCTGCATCACATTAAGCGTGTGATTATTATCAATCACACTGATTGCGGTGGCTATGGTGGTAGCCAAAAGTTTTCTGATCAGCAAGCAGAACTAGAATTTCATAGAAATGAATTAAACCAAGCAGTTGCTATTATTTCAGAACGTTTTCCTGAAATTACTATAGAGAAATATCTTGCTTTGTTAAAAGAGCAATCTGGTAAATGGCAGGTTACTGTAGAAAAAGTTTCCTAAATTTTAATCAAAAATAAAGATGCCGGTAATTTTCCTTATCGGCATTATTTTTTAGTGTTTTATTTTGATTTTAGATGCAAAATATACCAGCGCAAGAGTTAATAAGGTTTCCTAATAATATTATAAACATTCACAGCAAGTGTTATAACCCTCTGGTTGTGGTTATTAAATTATTAAATAAGTGTATTAATATTACCTAATTACTCTTAAAAAATTTAGAATTAAGTGTAAATACAATAGCTTTTCATACGATAACATCTAGTCTAATTTATCAATGATTGATAAACTAAAGTTATGGTGAAAAAGCTAGTAACTAGTCATTTGCTTAAAGATTTAAACCAAGAGCAGGAAGCGGCGGTAACGCACGGTGATGGACCTTTATTAATTGTGGCCGGTGCTGGTACTGGTAAAACTACAGTAATTACCAAGCGAGTTGCCTGGTTGATTGAACAGGGTTTGGCCAAACCAGATCAGATTTTGGCTTTGACCTTTACCGACAAGGCGGCTCAAGAAATGGAAGAGCGGGTGGATAAATTATTGCCTTTGGGCTATGTAAATTTATGGATTTCTACTTTCCATTCTTTTGCTGAGCGCATACTTAAAGATTATGGTTTAGATATTGGTTTGCCGGGCGATTTTAAGCTTTTGACCACCACAGAACAGTGGCTTTTGGTTAAACAAAATTTGGATAAATTTGATTTGGATTACTATCGGCCTTTGGGTAATTCTACAAAATTTGTTCATGCGCTCTTAAAACATTTTTCCCGTGCTAAGGATGAGGAGGTATATCCAGAAGATTATTTAAAGCTAGTCGAGAGTAAAAAATTGGATGCAGGTTTGGGAGAATATGTTAAAAAAACAAAAACCAAAAATCAAAAATCAAAATTAAAGCAACTTGATGTGGAAGCCGAGGTGGAAGAGGGAGAGATTTTGAGGCTGGAAGAAGTGGCGCGGGCTTATCATGTTTATCAAAAATTATTATTAGATAATAATGCATTAGATTTTGGTGATTTAATTAATTATTGTTTAAAACTTTTCCGTCAACGTCCTAAAATTTTAAAACATTTCCGCGAGCAATTTAAATATATTTTGATTGATGAATTTCAAGATACTAATTATGCGCAGTATGAGTTAATTAAAATTTTAGCTCAACCAGCTAACAACATAACAGTGGTAGGTGATGACGATCAGTCTATTTTTAAATTTCGCGGCGCTTCTATTTCCAATATTTTGGAATTCAAAAAGGATTATCCTAAAAGTAAAGAAATATTGCTTACTACTAATTATCGCAGTACGCAAGATATTTTAGATTTATCTTATAAATTTATTCAGCAGAATAATCCTTACCGGTTGGAAGTTAAATTAAGTCAAGGTGTAAAAAAATTATCTAAAAAATTAAAAGCCATTGATAAAGGTCAAGGCCAAATAGAACTTTTGACTTTTAGTAATATGCACCAAGAAGCTTTTGGGGTAGTAAATAAAATAATTACCTTAAAGAACAAAGACGCCGGAGCCTCTTGGAATGATTTTGCTATTTTAGTTAGAGCTAACGCTTCAGCTGAACCGTTTTTACAATCTTTACGCAAAGCTAGTATACCTTTTGAATATGTAGCCAGCCGCGGCCTTTATCGGGAAGAAATAATTTTAGATTTAATTGCTTATTTTAAGTTGTTGGATAATTATCATGAATCGCAAAGTTTGTATAGGGTCTTAACTACTCCTTGGTTTAAATTACCCAATGGTGATTTATCCAGTCTTCTTTATTTTGCCAACCGCAAAAACCTTTCTTTATATGAGGCCCTAACTTTAGCTAAAACTATTCCTTTATCAACTGAAGCCCAATCAATAGTTGATAACTTATTAAATTTTATCACTAAACATTCTAGTTTTGCTCGCGAGAAAACTGTTTCAGAAACTTATTTGCGTGTGATACACGATATTGGGGTAAGCGATTGGTTGGTACAAAATCAGGATAATTATGAGGTTATTAAACAAGCCAATTTCCTCTCCGCCTTTTTCAAGGAAATTCAGGAGTTTGAATTAGATAATAGTGATAAAAGTTTAAACAATTTTTTGAATTTATTTGAGTTGGGGTTAGAAGCTGGGGAAGAAGGTGAATTACCGCCAGCTTGGGAAGAGGGTCCAGAGATGGTAAAAGTAATAACAGTGCATTCAGCTAAAGGTTTAGAGTTTAAATATGTATTCATTGTGCAATTAGTGGATAGACGTTTTCCTTCTACCGAACGTCGCGAAACCATCGCTTTACCAACAGAATTAATTAAAGAAATTTTACCAGAAGGCGATGTGCATTTACAGGAAGAACGGCGTTTATTTTATGTTGCAATGACGCGAGCCAAGCGCGGTTTATATTTTACCTATGCACTTGATTATTTTGGTAAACAAAAAAGAAAACCTTCGCAATTTTTATATGAACTGGGCTTAATATCAAAAGATGCGGATAGTAAGTTATCATTAAAAGATGAACCAATGTTAGTCAATCCAGGAACTATTAGCAAAAGAAGAGTTGCATATGCTGTTCCTGAACAATTTTCTTTTTCATCTATTTCTAGTTATTTAAAATGTCCTTTGGAATTTAAATATCGTTATTTGCTTAAAATTCCTACGCCAGGTAATGCTCATTTAAGTTTTGGTTCTAGTATGCACAAGACCTTGGAAAATTTTATGAAACTTTGGCAAAGCCGTTTATCATCGGAACAATTAGGATTATTTGGTGTAGATAGTAAAATTAAAAACAAAGCGCAATTACCAGCTTTTAAAGAATTAGAAAAAATTTATCAAGCATCTTGGTTAGATGATTGGTATGAGAGTAAGCGGGAGCGGGATGATTTTAAAAAAAGGGGATTAAAACAAATTAAGATTTTTTATGAGGCAATTAAAGATAATCCACCTCAACCAAAATATATTGAACAATTTTTCAAAATAAAATTTGGAGATTATAAATTTGTTGGCAAAATAGATAGAATAGATAGTGTTAGGGGTGGGCTTAATATTATTGATTATAAAACCGGCGAAAATCCCCCTCGTAATTTAGAGAAAGTAGATCGGGATCAATTATTAATTTATCAGTTAGCGGTGCAGGAATTTTTGCAAGAAAAAGTATTAAATTGTCAGTATTGGTATTTAAATAAAAATGTTTGGTCTAACCCTTTCTTAGGTTCACAGGAAGAGTTAGTTGATTTAAAAGATCGCTATATAGAAATTATAAAACAAATTATTGAATCTATAAGAACCGACAATTTTGCCGAGATTCATAAAGATGGTGGTCATGATTGTCAATATAAGTTTTTAACGTAATATGTTTCAATCAATAAAAAAAGTATTATCATCTCGTTTAGGTGAGCATGGAATTTTACAGCAGGCGATAGCTGCTCAAATAATTGAATTGGTAAAAAATTATATCAGAGGAAGGTGGGGAAAAAGCGCTAAAGATAGCTTAAGGGGTGTATTTTTAAAGCAAGATACTTTAGAAATAATGGTCTCATCTTCCGTGGTAGCACAGGAATTTAAATTAGCTGAAATGGAAATTTTAGAAGTCTTAGAAAAAGAGTTTCCAAATAGAGTTAAAAGATTAAAGATTTTTGGCTAAAATTAGCATATATTTTATACATCACTAAGGACTATTAAACTCTTGTATAAGCCTTGAAAAAATGATAAAATTAAGGGTATAGGGGATACCCTTATTTTATTACTCTTAAGAGAGGTTTCGTATTGGTAAATCTAACCCCCTGTCATTCCCGCGAAAGCGGGAATGACAGGAATCTAGAATCTTGATTCCCGATTGGATCGGGGATGACGCAAAAAGGAGGAAAACCTGTGACTTTAAAACGATATTTAATCTTAATGATTATTAGCACGTTGGTGGCTTGGGCGGCCTGGTGGGCAGTGGTTAATTATTTAGACCCCCAAGCTACTGGAAATTTAAGTTTTTGGTTTTTTTATTTGTCTTTATTAATTGCTATAGTAGGCACCGCTACTTTGATAGGTTTTGGTTTGCGTCGTTTAATTCATCGCCATGATGTTATTTTCCGCCAAGTATCCATATCTTTTCGGCAAGGAATTTTATTGGGCATAGCAATTATTTTAAGTTTATTATTGCAAGGGCAGAATTTATTTACTTGGTGGAATTTTGTTATTCTAATAGCAATTTTAACAATAATAGAATTTTTCTTTTTATCCGTTAGGCGAGCACCGCCTACACAATAATTTAAATTTTTATGATAGACAAACTGCAAGAATTAAAAAAACGCGCTTTAGCAGAATTATCTGGCTTGGAATTGCCAGAACATTTGCGTGCCTGGGAAATAAAATTTTTCGGTCGCAAGGGTGAATTGACTAAAGTTTTAAAATCTCTACAAGAAGTAGCACAAGAAGAAAAACCAAGGTTGGGTTTATTGGCCAATCAAGTGAAAGGCGAATTAAAGGCAGCATTTAAGGCTTGCCAGCAAAAGTTGGGTAGTGGTTTAAAATCAAGAAAAATAGACGTTACTTTGCCTGGCATTAAAGTTAACCGTGGGCATTGGCATCCTATTTCTATTATTCAAAAAGAATTAGAAGATTTATTTAAATCAATGGGATTTATGGTTTTGGATGGTCCAGAATTAGAGTCCGAGTATTTTAATTTTGAAGCGTTGAATATTCCAGCATGGCATCCAGCGCGTGATATTCAAGATACTTTTTATTTAAAAGGTGGAGATGGTGATAATCAATCCGCCTCGTCTTCACTTAGACGAGACGGGTGGTTATTGCGTACTCATACTTCACCTATGCAGGTGCGAGCTTTGTTAAAATACGGACCACCTTTGCGTGCAGTGGTTCCAGGTCGAGTATTTCGTTATGAATCCACCGATGCCTCTCATGAGCATACTTTTTATCAGGTAGAAGGATTAATGGTAGATAAGGGAATTAATATAGCTCACTTAATTGCTGTGATGAAAGAACTTTTGGGAGGTATTTTTAAGCGGGAAGTAGAAATTAGGCTACGACCTGGGTATTTTCCTTTTGTGGAGCCTGGTTTTGAACTAGATATCAAGTGTTTTATTTGTGATGGTCAGGGTTGTAGTGTTTGTAAACAATCGGGCTGGGTGGAACTTTTACCTTGTGGTTTGATACACCCTCGCGTTTTGGAATATGGCGGCGTTGACTCTAAAGAATATTCAGGTTTTGCTTTTGGTTTGGGTTTATCTAGATTAGTAATGATGAAATATCATATTGATGATATTCGCCTGTTTTTATCAGGTGATTTAAGATTTTTAGAGCAATTCTGAAATGAGTATTTGGTTCACAGTTAGCAGTTTATAAAGTAAAAACTGTTAACTGCAGACTATGAACCATAAACTAAACTTATGTACATTTCTTACAATATAATTAAAGAATTATTAGCTAAACCAAAAGATCTTTCAGGCAAGGAGTTAGCAGAGGTTATGACCATGGCTATAGTGGAAGTGGAAGGTTATGTATCTGAGGCAGAAAAATGGAGTCAGATGGTAATAGGTAAAGTGGAGGTTATCAAACCTCATCTTAATGCTGATAAATTAAAATTAGTTACAGTTGATTTAGGTCAAACTAAAGCCGAAGTAGTTTGCGGCGGTGTTAATTTAAAAGAAGGCATGTTAGTTGCTTTTGCTCATCCAGGAGCTCGGGTAAGGTGGCATGGTCAAGGCGATTGGCAGATTTTAAAAGTAGCCACCATTAGGGGAGTGGAAAGTAAAGGTATGATTTGTTCAGCAGCCGAAATTGGTTTACAAGACTCTAAGGAACCAGAGTATGGCATTATGGATTTGTCCTATTTAAAAATCAAGCCGGGTACGCCATTAGCCCAAGCTTTAGGTAAAGATGATTTAATTTTGGAATTAGATAATAAGTCAATTACTCATCGGCCAGATTTATGGGGACATTTAGGGGTAGCTAGAGAATTAGCAGTATTATGGAAAACTCAAGTTATTTTACCTAAGTTAGCTGATATTAAACCAGATACGGAACAAATAAAAGATTTAAAAATCTCTATCAAAGAGCCTGATTTGTGTCAGCGTTATATAGGAGTTGTAGTAGATAATGTGAAAGTAGAGCCATCGCCAGCTTGGCTTAAGAATAGAGTAGAGGCTTTAGGTATGCGCTCTATTAATAACGTGGTAGACATTGCCAATTATGTGATGTTAGAAATAGGTCAGCCTTTGCATACTTTTGATTTAGCTAAACTCGCTTCGTCTCATATTATTGTGCGCAGAGCTAAACAGGGCGAAATTTTTGTTTCTTTAGATGAAACAGAGAGAAAACTTTCTGCTGATACTTTGGTAATTGCTGATTCAAGCCGCGCTCAAGCTATTGCTGGTATAATAGGCGGACAATCATCTGAAGTTATTTCCACCACCACTAAATTACTAATAGAATCAGCCACTTTTGAAAGTAGAGGAATTAGAAAAACATCGTTAGCTTTAGGTCTGCGCACCGAGGCCAGTATTCGTTATGAAAAAGCTCAAGATCCAGAGTTGGCTGAAATTGGTATTAAACGCTTTATTTATTTACTTAAAACAATTTGTCCAACCATAAAGATTACCAGTCCTTTGGTAGATGAATATCCTGGTAAGCCCTTGCCAGTGAGTATAGAACTTAGTCCCTCGTGGATAGTAGAAAGAATTGGCTCCAAGATTAAGTATGAAGAAATAAAAAAGATTTTAGAAAGTTTAGGTTTTGAAATTTGGAATAAAGATAAAGACGCTTGGATGGTAAAAGTGCCTTCATGGCGCGCTACCGGTGACGTTACCATTCCAGAAGATTTAATTGAGGAAGTAGCCCGTATTTATGGTTATGGCAATATTAAACCAGTTTTACCAAAGTTTGAGATTAAACCGCCTCCCCAAGACGAATACCAGGATTTACGCTGGAAAATGCGAGAATTACTAGTAGGTGCTGGTTGGACAGAAACTTTAAGCTATTCTTTTGTGGGAGAAAAATCAATGCGCGGTTTTGGTATGTTACATAATAATCACTATATTACAACCAAGCTTTGTCTTACGCTTGTTAATCCGATTGATAGTGAAAAAAATATGTTGCGGCCAAGTTTGTTGCCCAATTTAGTACAACAAGTAGCAGGAAATTTACGTTGGTTTGATGAGGTGCGTTTATTTGAAATAGGGCGTATTTTTATAAATGAAGCTGGTAATTTTACTGCTAAAGACAAACAAACAACAAAGCTTCCTAAACAACCATACCATTTAGCTTTATTGGCTGTATCTAAGAAAGGCAGTGACGAATTAATATTTAGAGAAGTAAAAGGAATATTAATAGAATTAGGGCTACGGCTTGGTTTGAATTTTATCTTTCGTCAACCAACTGAAATCAACCACGATTGGTATAACAAAGAAGTAACGCTTGATATTTTTGTTGGTAAGGTGCTAGTTGGCCATCTTGGTATTTTGAATTCAGAGTTGATAAGCCTTTATGATTTACCTATTAATTCAGTAGCAGTAGAAATTAGTCTAGATGCTTTGCCAGCCGTATCAAAATTATTAAAGTATAAATCACTTTATAAATATCCGGGAATAATTCGCGATCTGTCCTTAGTAATATCAAACCAGGTTATTTGGGATGATATAGCTTCTTCATTAAAAGACACTTCGCCTCTACTTGAATCTTTTGAGCTGTTTGATGTTTATGAATCGGCAGAATTAGGTAAAGGTAAGCGTAGTATTGCTTTTCATTTAACTTTCCGTCATCCTAAGAAAACATTAAAAAGCGAAGAAGTAGATAAGATAGTTTCCAAAATTAAGAAAATTTTAATTAATAAATTTAATGCAGAGGTTAGAGATCATTAAGTTATCATTTTGTTTATGGTAAAACAAGAAAGTAAAGATAAAAAGATCAAAGGAATTTATACTGCTGAGCAAATTACTGTTTTGGAAGGTTTAGAGCCAGTGCGTAGACGACCGGGAATGTATATTGGTAATACCGCTAAAGAAGGCTTACATCATTTAATTTGGGAGGTTGTAGATAATTGTATTGATGAGGCTATGGCTGGCTACGCGACACAAATTGAGGTGGTATTAGAATCAGGTAGTCGGGTTAAGGTAACAGATAATGGCCGTGGTATTCCTGTTGATATTCATAAACAAACTAAAGTTTCTGCTTTAGAAACTGTATTAACTAAACTTCATGCTGGAGGAAAATTTGGCGGTGAGGGTTATAAAGTCTCCGGTGGTTTGCATGGTGTAGGTGTGTCGGTGGTTAACGCACTTTCTTCTTGGATGCGCGCCGAGGTTAAACGCGATGGTAAATTATGGGTGCAGGAATATAAACGAGGCAAACCGCAAGGTAATGTAAAGGCGATAGGTAATGCTCGGGGCACGGGCACAACTATTATTTTTGAGCCAGATCCAGAAATTTTTACAGTCCTTGATTTTGATTGGCAAATGATATTAGATCACTTACGTCAGCAAGCTTATTTAACCAAAGGCGTTTGTATTAAAGTGATGGATGAAAGGATTAAGAGTAAAATCAATACTTACATTTTTTATTTTGAAGGTGGCGTAGCTTCTTATGTTAAACACTTAAATGATCACGTGGAACCAAAGCATGAAAAAGTTTTTTATGTATCAAAGGAAGCACAGGGTATCCAAGTAGAAGCGGCTGTGCAATACACCGAAGAATACACGGAAACTGTTTATTCATTTGCTAATAATATTTATACAGTTGAAGGCGGAATGCATCTAGTTGGTTTTAGGACTGCTTTAACTAGAACTTTAAATAATTACGGCCGCGCCAAAGGTTTTATTAAAGAGAAAGAAGATAATTTGTCGGGTGAAGATGTGCGCGAGGGTTTAACTGCCGTGATTAGTGTTAAATTAAAATCCCCACAATTTGAAGGACAGACTAAAGCTAAGTTAGGTAATACCGAGGTGAGGCAGGTTGTGGAGAGTTTGGTCGGCGATAGTCTAGCGGTTTTCTTAGAAGAAAATCCTCATGATGCCGAAGCTATTATTGGTAAGTGTTTATTAGCTTCACGTGCTAGATTAGCAGCTCGGGCCGCACGCGAATCAGTATTACGCAAAGGAGCGTTAGATAGTTTTACTTTACCTGGAAAGCTCGCTGATTGCTCTTCTACCGATCCTAAAGAAACAGAATTGTTTATTGTTGAGGGAGATTCAGCAGGCGGTAGTGCTAAACAGGGTCGGGATAGATATTTTCAAGCCATTTTACCTTTGCGTGGTAAAATTTTAAATGTGGAAAAGGCTAGACTCGATAAAATGCTTTCTAATAATGAAGTAAAATCTTTGGTAATTGCCCTAGGTACTAATATTGGAGAGCAATTTGATTTGGAAGAATTGCGCTATGATAAGATTATTATTATGACCGATGCTGATGTAGATGGTGCGCATATTCGTACCCTATTATTAACTTTATTTTTTCGTTATTTTCAGCCTGTAATTCAAACAGGGCACTTATATATTGCCCAACCGCCGTTATATAGACTGCAGAGAGGTAAAGAAATAATTTACGTTTATACTGACAATGAGTTAGACCAAGCTTTAAAAAAGATAAAAGAGCTTAAAGAAGAAAATTTAGTTAAAGGTAAATTAATCAAAAGTAAGGAGGTTGTCGAGGAGTCGGTTGCAGCAGAAGGCGAAGAAACTACTCGCGTGAGTGGCGTCACAGTTCAGCGCTATAAAGGTTTAGGAGAAATGAATCCTGAGCAATTATGGGAAACTACAATGAATCCGCAAACACGAATGTTGAAAAAAGTATCCATAGAAGATGCGGCTAAAGCGGATGAAATTTTTGATATTTTAATGGGATCAGAAGTAGCGCCACGCAAACGTTTTATTCACACCCACGCCAAAAGTGTAAAGAATTTGGATATTTAATTCTAAGGGCTTGCCAACTTTATTGCCTTATGTTAATCTAGTTTTTAGTTAAGGCCCCAGGATAGGGCCTTTTAAAAGACAGAAAATTCAATAAATTTCACTATTTTATTATGCCCAATCCTATAATTAATTATTTTAAACAATCAGTGGAAGAGCTTAAGAAAGTAGTCTGGCCTACGAGGAAAGAAGCTACCCAGCACACTCTTTTAGTGATCGGCATTTCTTTAGGGATAGCAATTTTTTTAGGAGCTTTGGATTATATTTTTAATTTAGGTTTAGAGAATTTATTAGCCAAGTAAAAGTAATTTTAATTTTTACATTTTTAATTTTAAATTTTTAACATGCCTAGGCAACAATTACAACAAGGTCGTCGATGGTATGCCATTCATACCTACTCTGGTTATGAAGAAAATGTAGCCCGTAATTTAAAGCAGCGTATTGAAACTATGGATATGGGTGATAAGATTTTTAATATTTTAATTCCCACCGAGAAAAAAATTCGCATCAAAAATGGCAAACGTAAAGTAATAGAAGAAAAAATTTTTCCAGGCTACGTGCTGGTAGAAATGATTGTAACTGATGATTCTTGGTATGTGGTGCGTAATACACCTAACGTCACTGGATTTATTGGCAGCGGTACCACCCCAACGCCAGTATCCGAAGAGGAAATGAAGTCTTTGCAAAAAAGAATGGGAATCGAAGAGCCAACTTATCAGGTTGATGTTACTCTTGGTACGCCAGTAAAAATTATCGATGGTCCATTTAAGGATTTTGATGGAAAAATTTCCGAAGTAGATCCTACTCGCGGCAAAGTTAAAGTTTTGGTTTCTATGTTTGGTAGAGAGACACCAGTGGAGCTTGATTTTTTACAAATCCAAAAGATATAATTTTGCATTTTGATTTTTAAATTTTAAATTTTTCATATGGCGACTAAGAAAGTAAAAACGATTATCAAATTACAAATTCCCGCAGGTAAAGCTACACCAGCGCCACCAGTCGGTCCGGCTTTAGGTCAACATGGTTTGAATTTACAAGAGTTTTGTACCAAGTTTAATGCCGCCACTCGTGATAAAGGTAGTGATATTATTCCTTGTGAAATTACAGTATTTGAAGACCGTACTTATACTTTTATTTTAAAAACTCCACCAGCCGCGGAATTATTAAAAAAAGCTGCTGGTATTACTAAAGGTTCAGGAAAACCATTACAAGAAAAGGTAGGAAAAATAACCAAGAAACAAATTGAGGAAATCGCTAAAATAAAAATGACAGATTTAAACGCCTATGATTTAGCTGCAGCTTGTAAAATTATTGAAGGAACAGCTAGACAAATGGGCTTAATAATTGAGGGTTAAATTACTGATTTTCTATTTATCAATCACTGGACAGTATTCTAAATTCTAATTATTAAGGTAGGAGGTTCGCTCTCTAATAGCGAGTCGCTAAAACTACCAACAGGAGAATATATCTCATGTCTAAAACAGGGAAAAAATATCAAAGTGCCAGTTCTCAAATAGAGGCAGGGAGGCGTTATTCTATAAAAGATGCTATTGAATTATTAAAAAAAATGCCTCAGCCAAAATTTGATCAGTCAGTAGAGTTACATTTGAAATTAGGGATTGATATGACGCAAGCTAATCAGCAAGTGCGTGGCTCAGTCATGTTACCTTATGGTACTGGTAAAGTTAAAAAAATAGCTGTTTTTTGTGGTGAGGAAAAAGCCAAGGAAGCTAAAGAAGCTGGTGCTAGTTTGGTGGGTGGTGAGGAGTTGATTAAACAAATTGGTCAAACTGGTAAATGTGATTTTGAAGTAGCTATTGCCACACCAGAGATGATGAAAAAAATGGCGTCGATTGCTAAAATTTTAGGACAAAAAGGTCTAATGCCTAATCCTAAAACCGAAACCATTACTAATGACATTGGTAAAACTATTAAAGAAATGAACACTGGAAAGATAAATTATCGTGTTGATGATTCTGGTAATATTCATCAAATTGTTGGTAAGTTATCTTTTGATACTGAAAAATTACAAAAAAATATAGAAGTTTTATTGGAGGCTATTAAGCACGCTAAACCATCTGGAGTTAAAGGGACTTATATCAGAAACGTAGTGTTAACTACTACTATGGGACCAGGAGTGCCATTAGCTATTTAGTTCATAAGTTTACAGTTTGCAAGTTAAATTTAAAAGTCTATAGATTATAGACTATTAACTCTCAATCAAATTTATGATTTTATCTGACAAAGATATTAAGAAGGCCTTAGCATCTGGTCGGATTAAAATAACACCCACTCCTAATTTAGCTGAACAACTTGGTTCTTGTTCTATAGATTTGCATTTAGGTAATACTTTTAGGATATTTAAAAATTCGCAATATCCTTACATTGACTTACAGAAAAGTATTGATATTGGAGAGTTAATGGAAGAGATTAACATTTCCGACGCCAAGCCTTTTATTATGCAGCCGGGTGATTTTGTGTTGGCTTCTTTAGCTGAAAGTTTAGAGTTAGCTAATGATATCTTAGGTCGTTTAGAGGGGCGTAGTTCTTTGGGTAGATTAGGTATTATTGTTCATGGTACAGCTTCGGTTTTTGATCCTGGTTGGATTGGCGTACCCACCATAGAGTTAGGTAATTTAGGTATGATGCCGGTAGCGCTGTATCCTGGCATGCGCATTTGTGCTTTTACTTTTGAAGAGGTAACTAGTGCAGTGGAGGTACCTTACTGTTTTAAAAAAGGCAATAAGTACGCTGGTCAGATTAAACCATTGGCTTCTAAATTAACTCAAGAAATTAAAAGTTAAATATGTCTCATAAAAGAAATACTACTAGATTAATAGTACTGGTGGGAGAGAAATTATCGGGTAAAGAGGTAGTTAGTAATTATTTGGTTAAAAAATACGGTTTTACTAAACTGCGTTTTTCTAAAATTTTAGTTGACATTTTAAATTGTCTACATTTACCTATTACCCGAGTTAATCAAGCAAGCCTAGCTAGTGCTTTAAGGGAACGTTTTGGTGGCGGAATATTAGCTGAGACTTTGATTAAAGAAATTAAAGATAAATATTTTAAAAAAGTAGTCATAGATGGCTTGCGCCATCCGGCAGAATACGAAACTTTAAATAAAATACCAAAAAGTGTTTCGGTTTATATTACAGCTAGTTTGCTAACACGTTTTAAGCGAGCTAAGTCAAGAAAAGAAAAAGTTGGTGAGTCGCGATTTACTTTAGAAGATTTTAAACGCGAGGAAAAGTTACCTACAGAGATTTTTATTAAAAGTTTAGGCAAAAAAGCTAAAGTCAAGATAGTAAACGAAGGCGGTTTGAAAGATTTATATACACAAATTGAGGAGAAGTTAGTTAAAAAATTTATTAAATAGTCATGAAACTTCAAATTAAAAAGTTAGATCCTCGTGCTAAACTACCAACCTATGCCCACCCGGGAGACGCAGGTTTAGATATTTATACTTTAGAGGAAGTTACAATTAAGCCAGGAGAACGCCAGAGTATTAAAACAGGAATTGCTTTAGCTATTCCAGATGGTTATGTTGGTTTAGTTTGGGATAAAAGTGGTCTTGCTTTTAAATACGGTTTAAAAAGTATGGCTGGAGTGATTGATGCTGGTTACCGTGGAGAACTAATGATTTGTCTTTTTAATACCAGCAGTGAACCATATACTTTTAAAAGTGGTGAAAAATTAGTTCAACTACTAATTCAGAAGGTAGACAGAGTAGAAATTGAGGAAGTAGATGAATTAGATAATACCTCTCGATCTGATGGTCGATGGGGTAGTACGGGAAAATAGTGTTATATCTAGAGTATTTTTATTTCCAAGTAGCTTTTAATTAAGGTGCCAAAATTAGTAGTATATTAGGTTAATCTTACAGAAATGAAATAGACAAAAACAGAAGCCTTAAGCCTTTACATTTTGGCATCCATAAAGGGGCCAGAATTGATTTACGCGATTATTTGGCTATACTATATCTGAATTTGAAGATTTGATAAATATAACTTTTCCTTGGCGAGATTTTTGTTGTTTTTTTGTGATATTTGTTATTTTTTTATTATTAAGCTAATCTTAGTATTAGTGTCGTTTGATTAATGAAATAAAATTTATGCAACAGTATTTAAGTTTATTGCAAGAAGTTTTAGAGCGAGGTGAGAAGCGTCAGGATAGAACCGGCATTGGTACCATGTCAATCTTTGGTATCCAGAGAAAATTTGATTTACGCGAAGGTTTTCCTTTAGTCACTACCAAAAAAGTTAAAATTGAAAATATTATTATAGAACTGTTATGGTTTTTAAAAGGCGATACTAATATTAAATATTTAGTAGATAGAAATGTTAATATTTGGAACGAGTGGCCATTTCAAGATTATTTAAAGGCTAATAATTTAGAGAAGGATTATCCGATTTATTCTGAAGGGTGGCGTAATAAGATGAAAGAATTTATTGAACAGATTAAAAATGATGATAATTTTGCTAAAGAGTGGGGAGAATTAGGGCCGGTTTATGGTAAACAATGGCGTAGATGGGAAGGAAAAGATGGTAAGTTTTATGACCAAATTCAATGGGTAATTAATGAAATAAAAACAAATCCTAACTCAAGGCGTATTATAGTAAACGCTTGGAATGTAGCTGATGTTATGTCACATAAAAAATCCACTCCGCCTTTATGTCATACCATGTTTCAGTTCTATGTAATTAATAATAGACTAGATTGCCAGCTTTATCAGCGGAGTGCTGATTTAGCTTTGGGCGTACCTTATAATATAGCAAGTTATAGCGCTTTAATGATGATAATAGCTCAGGAATGCGGTTTAACACCGGGTATTTTTACACATACCTTTGGCGATGCACATATTTATTTAAATCATATCGAAGGCGTTAAAGAACAATTAACTAGGAAACCCTTTCATTTGCCAAAATTAATTATTAGTAGAAAACCAATGGGTGAGTTGACAATTGATGATTTTAAGTTGGAAAATTATCAGTGTCATCCTTTTATTAAATTTGAAATTGCGGTTTAATTTTATGAATTTTTCAGTAATTGCAGCAATTGATAAAAATAGGGGTTTAGGTAAAGCAGGTAAACTAGCTTGGAATTTATCGGGTGATATGAAGCATTTTAAGTCAGTTACTTGCGAAGTTTCTAAAGCCGGCGCAATGAATGCCGTGATCATGGGTAGAACCACCTGGGAATCTTTGCCAGAAAAATATCGACCATTACCTAATAGGATAAATGTGATACTTACTAGAAATCGTGATTTTAAAGTTCCTCAGGGAGTTATTTTAGCCACTTCACTTGATGAAGCGTTGGATATATTATCAGCACTCGATAGTGTAGTGAATCAAATCTTTGTGATAGGCGGATCTTCGGTATATGCCCAAGCAGTAATACACCCATCTTGTAATAAGATTTATTTAACCGAAATTAATAAAGTTTTTGATTGCGATGTTTATTTTCCTATGTTGCCAAATGGTTTTATTAAAAAAGAGGAATCAAAAACAGTAACCAAAGATGGTATTGATTATAAATTTGTAATTTACGAACGCACATGAAGCGAGGTTTATTTATAGCTATTGAAGGAACAGATGGTTCGGGTAAAGCTACTCAATTTAAATTACTAACTAACACTTTAAAACGCGTAGGTTATAAATTTGCTACGGTTGATTTTCCACAGTATGGCAAACCATCTGCCTGGTTTGTAGAACAATATTTAAATGGTAAATATGGTAAGTCGCAAGATATTTCACCTCAAATTGCTTCCATATTTTATGCTCTAGATAGATTTCAGGTTGCTTCTCAAGTTGAGCAATGGCTTAAACAAGGTAAAATAGTAGTGGCTAACAGATATGTTTTATCTAATGCCGCTCATCAAGGTGGCAAAATTAAAAAATTATCTGAACGACGAAGGTACTGGCAGTGGCTATTTAATTTAGAATATAAATTATTAAGGGCCCCTAAGCCAGATATTAATATTTTATTGCATTTACCGGCCAAACAGGCACAGAGGTTGGTGTTAAAAAAAACTCCTCGACGGTACATTAAATTAGGAGCTAAACGTGATATTCATGAACTAGATTTAAAACATCTGCAAGCAGCAGAAAAGGTTTATTTAGAATTAGCTAAGATTTACCATTTGCCAGTAATAGAATGTATACAAAAAGGAAGGCTATTGACACCTAAAGAAATTCATTATAAAGTGTGGAAAATAGTAGAAAGAAAATTGACTAAAATTGTTCACTAAATTAAAAGGAGTATAAAAGTATGCTAGAACTTAGTACAGAATTGGTGCGAGAGTTAGTTACTGCACCTTGGCGTTTATTTTATGATTCATTATATATTAATGAATTGACTCAAATAAGTCAAGCAAAGAATTCGTTAATGCAGGCTGTGAATGAAACAGAGAATTTAAGGTTAAAGTGGAGGGAGGAAATAATAATGCCAAGAATAATCTAAAGTTAGCCCAGCTCGTTATTAAATAAATATGCTGGGCTATTTTTATGCTAAAATATGAATATGCCATTAGGATCAGTAATTGGTTTAGAAATACACGTGCAACTCAAAACAAAGTCAAAAATGTTTTGCGCCTGTGATAATACTGGTGAAATCAAACCGTCTAATACTACAGTTTGCCCAATATGTTTAGGGCATCCTGGTGTTTTACCAGTGGCTAATAAAGAAGCCATTAAGATGGCACTTAAAGTAGCACTAGCCTTAAATCTGCAGGTTAATTTACATTCTAAATTTGACCGCAAAAATTATTTCTATCCAGATTTACCTAAAGGTTATCAAATTTCGCAATATGATGAGCCATTGGCACAGGAAGGTTTTTTAGAAATAGTTACTAAAGATGGGGTACGAAAAGTTGCTATTGAACGATTACATTTAGAGGAAGATACAGGAAAATTATTACATATTAAAAATAAATCTCTGGTAGATTTTAATCGCGCTGGCACGCCTTTAATAGAGATTGTTACTAAACCCCAGGCGATGACACCAAGTGAAGTTAAAGTTTTTTTACAGCAGCTGCGTACCATTATGCGCTATTTGGAAGTTTCCGAGGCTGATATGGAAAAAGGACATCTAAGGGTGGATGTTAATGTATCCTTGCGACCTAGAGGTGAAAGTAAGCTTTACCCTAAAGTAGAGCTTAAAAATTTAAATTCTTTCCGTTCTGTAGAGCGGGGATTGGAATATGAAATAAAAAGGTTAACTGGATTATGGGAGCGGGGCGAATATCCAAAAAATAATTCTACCCGCGGCTGGAATGATGCTAGGGGTATAAGCGAGGAGCAAAGAACAAAAGAGGAGGTTTCTGATTACCGTTATTTTCCGGAACCAGATTTGCAGCCACTCAATTTTACTAAAGAAGAAATTGAGGAGATTAAAAAGAGTTTACCAGAATTACCGCAAGATAAAATTAAACGTTTAACAAAACAATATGGATTGCTTGCTAGTGAGGCAAATATTTTGGTTAGTGATTTGCCAGTGGTTGATTATTTTGAAAGTGTAGTTACAAAATTAATCAAACAAAATGAGGAAATAGAGAAAAAACAAGCGGTCAAATTAGTATTTAATTGGCTGGTTAACAAATTATTTCAGTTGTTTAATGAAAAAGGTATAACCATTATTAAACTCCCTTTTAATCAAGAGCAATTTGTTGATTTTTTATTGTTAGTAGCTTCAAGAAGAGTTAATTCTACTAATGCACAGATTTTATTAAAACACATGATGGAAACAGGACAAGATCCGCAAAGTATCTTAGATTCGGAAGATTTAAGCCAAAGCAGCAATATCAATTTGGAGGAAATTATTAATAAGATAATTGTTCAGTATCCCGAACAGTTGGCGCAGTATAAAGCAGGTAAAACTCCAGTGTTAAAATTTTTCCTTGGTGCTGTAATGCGAGAAACCAAAGGTAAGATTGATCCTATAGAAGCTGAAGAATTGCTTAAACAGAAGTTGTCATAAATAATTTTTATTAATTGCTGCGCAATGTTCTAAATTATTGACTTTTTTGTTATTGGAGTAAACTTATTTTACAGAAATTGTTTCTTTAAAATTCAATAGAAAGCGAGAGTGATATCATGGAATTATTATGTTATATATATGAGGTAAAGAGAAAAAATATTACACAGTGGAAATTTATTAATGCTGATGGAATTTGTAAAAAGGTTAATATTTGTGATGATTGTTTTAAAAAATATACAAAGACCCGATAAAAATTATTGCGAGATTCATAAGGAGAATTTTGTTATTTTATATATTTTATAGATTTTACTTCTGCTTGCCGTGGCTGTATTGAGCAAGCCGTTAGAGCAGAAAAAGAAACAAATAGTGCTAGTGTATAGGAAGAATGGAAAAAAGTTAGCAAATTGACTACTAAAAAATATAAAGCGGAGTTCCTTAAATTGATAAGGGCCGCTACCTAAAATCGATTAGCAGAAGAATTATGTTGGCTTTGGCCAAGCATGTTAAAATGCAGCGTTATAATCTTTCTTCTAATCAGGTGATAAAGGAAGACTTAGAACAGCTTAAGATAAATAAATCTTTGGTAGTAACTATGCTGTCATCCTTAGATCCTAAGAAGCGTTATCTCCCCCCTAAGTTGATAAACTTAGGGGGTTTTTATAAATCTTTTAATTAATTTTTCCGCTTGCTGGTAATTTTTAACCCAGTTAATTTGTGGCATTTTTTTGGACCAAGTTAGTTGCCGTTTAGCAAATTGACAGGTGTGTTGTTTAATTAATTCTATTGCTGCTTTTAAATTTGTATCATTTTTTATAACCGATATTAATTCTTGATAACCAATGGTTTTAAGAGCAGGGGAGTGAGGATAATTTTTTAATAGCCAGCGTACCTCTTTTAATAAACCTTTCTTTATCATTTGATCTACCCGTTTGTTGATTTGCGAATAAAGTCGTGGGCGAGGAGGATTAATTCCGATGATTAGATAATTAGAAAGAGGTTTTTTTTGTTGACTGCCAAAAAATGATTTATTGTTGGTTAAAATATATTCTAGGGCTCTAATTAATCGCCGGTAATTTTTTTTATCAATTTTTTTATAAGTTACGGTGTCTAATTTTTTAATTTTAGCGAGCAGTTCTTTGATTGATAATTTAGCCAATTTCTTCCTTAATTTAAGATTGGGTTTACCTGGTGGTAATTGATAACCCTCTACTATACTAGAAACATACAGTCCTGTGCCGCCTACTATAATTGGAAGCTGGAATTTAGAAGCTGAAAGTTTGGAAAGCTTTTTAAGTAGTTGGTATGTTTCTTTTTGAAATTGAGCAACGGAATATATTTGGTTAGGTTTTTTACAAGATATAAAAAAATGTGGAACTTTCTTAACAAAATAAATTTTTTTTCTACCAAAAATCTTTCGCCATTGATTATTAGCCATTTGCCAGTAGCCAGCCGGTTGATTTGTTCCAATAGGTAGTCCTTGATAAATCTGTCTTGAGTCGGCTGAAATTAACACGCCGTTGAATTTCTTAGCTAGTTTTAAAGCTAGCTCAGTTTTACCAGACGCTGTTGGGCCTACAATGGCGATTAAAGGATAGCCGTTGACTTTATGATGCATCATTACTAGAATAAAATAAATAAAATAATTTAGAAAAAGAGTTCATTTAAATAATAACAAAATATAGCTAAAAATAAAGGGTATAAATATGCCTGATTTTAAGATTATAGTAGTTGATGGAGATCAAGTAGCGAGAGAGCTTTTATATAATGATTTGATTAACGCAGGTTATCATCATATAAAATTGTTTGGCAGTTTAGAGGATGTTTTGCGATTATTAAAGTTAAGGAAAAACAGCGTTGATTTGATTATTACCGAGATGAAATATAGTAAGACTCATAAATTAGAAGTTATAGATTTATTATATTCCATCAGAAAACGAAAATTATACCGACCGAATTCTCAAAAATTAGTAAAAGTTTTAATACTTTCTACTTACGCCAACGAAGAAAATGTTAGTGTTTGCCTTGCAGCTGGTGCTGACGATTTTATGTCAAAGCCTTATCAAGTTTTATATTTATTAGATACAGTTAAAACGCTGTTATCAGAATCTTAGAACATTATTTTTCTAATCTGCTGAATATTTAATTATCTGTTAGATTTTATTTATCTTTGACAAGGATATTATATAGTGATAATATACTCTCTTAAAATTGCATATTAAAATTTACCATTTTTAAACCAGTTTACTAAGGAGAATAAATATGAAAAAAAATATTCTTGTTGTGAATGGAGGTAGTGCGGACTTTGCTGCTCGTATTAAGATGGCGTTCATTATAATATTTGGCGTAGAAGCACCTAGAATAGTGGAAACCAACTCAATTGATGGCGCTTTTGAACTATGTGCAACGGGTGTAAATGAAGGTCATCCTATAGATAGTCTAATAGGCAGAATACCATCCCACGATTGTTCAAAAATTGATCTCTTGATGATTAGTGGGCTTAACAACATCGACCTTTTATCTTTGATTGAAAACTTTAAAAGATTTGGTTTTGATGGCAAAATCTTCTACTTAGTAGATGATGATATCAACCCTAATATATCTGAAAGTTTAGTCAGAGCTGGAGTAGATGATATTCTACTTCGCCCCACCGTAGATGATATAGAATACAGTTTACGACGGGCATTTTCTCAAAAACCCCTTATACCTTAAAATCAAAATAACCCAAATTACTAACCGCTATTATCTTAATTGTAAGTGATGGCGGTTTTTATTTGATTAAATTTCCAGCTAAATGCCAGGCTGTAGCTTTGGTAATTTTTACAAAAACAAATTGGCCTAGTAAGTTTTGAGAATAAGTAAAACGCACTGGTTTTAAACCTTCAGTTCGCCCTTCTAATATGTAGTTAGCAATAGAAGTTCTTTTACTTGAGGTAACTAACACTTTTTGTTTGGTGTTGATTAATTTTTTATTATGATCGAGGGCGGTTTGTTTAAGTATTTCATTTAATTTTTTTTCTCTACGCATTTTTTCTTTTTTTGATACATTATCCAGCATTTTAGCGGCTACTGTACCTGGTCGCGGAGAAAATTGTGCCAAATATGCCATATCATATTTTACTTTCTTAAATAAATCTAAAGTAGCTTGGAAATGTTTTTTAGTCTCGCCAGGAAAACCAACTATGCAATCAGTAGTTATAGTAACTTTTGGCATTTTTTTACGTAAAGCAGTTATTACTTTTTTATATTCGGCAATAGTATAAGGGCGTAGCATTTTTCGCAAGATATAATCGTGTCCCGCTTGTACTGGTAGATGAGCGTGGTGGGGAATTTTTTTATAGCGAACTAAAGTGTTAATCAATTCATCGCTAAACCATTTAGGATGTGGTGAGGTATAGCGCAACCAATAATTACCTTTAAATGAAGCGCAAATGGCTAATAGTTGTGGAAATTTAAATAATCCTTTTTTAGTAAAATAATTTGCTTGTAATTCTGGTAAAGCAGGAATTTTATAGCGGCGTTGGAATTTTTTGAACCAGCTTATAAATTTCTCATCTACTTTTACCATATATTTATTAACAATTTGACCAAGCAGTGTTATTTCTTTGAAGCCTTGTTTTATTAAACTAGCGACCTCCTCTAAAATTTCTTGCGGTGAACGCGATACTTCCCGACCACGAGTATAAGGAACAGCGCAATAAGTGCAAAAAGAATTACAGCCAGTCATAATTGGTACATAAGCCTGAAATTTATTAGTGTATTTAGGTTTTATTGCAAAGTAATTATCAGCAAATTTTTGGCGATGAATACTTTTTTGTTTCATTGTCATATTTTTAAGTTTGAC
>JBBIVB010000004.1:0-15389 GCA_037439965.1 Candidatus Veblenbacteria bacterium
GGAAAAAATTGGAACGAACCGCCGCCTGCTGGACAGAAAACTGATTTTTGATTTTCAAAAACCTTTTGATTTAATCCCAAAATATACGGAAAAATGCGAGCGAAGCCGCGCCGCAGGCGGGGCGAGCGAGCAAACAAACTCATCGCAAAATCCGTCAAGTTTCGTCTGGTCGGGCTGCTGGGAATTGAACCCAGTCTTCGCGCACCCGAAGCGCGCGTACTACCGGTATACTACAGCCCGTCAATCCTCCAAAGATTAATAGATTCTAATTAAAATGTCTAGTTGTCATTTTCCCTGAGTAGTCTGATGGGCTTGCTCGCAACAACCCGCCAGTAGAGACAATTCTACCCCCACCACACCACATTATGATTTAATCTTTTAATACCCAAAGCTACACCAACTATAATGGCTACTATCAATAAGATAGCTAAAGAATAACTTAACAAAGGCGCAAAAAAAATTACCGCGCTTTCTAACCAAGACAACAACAAATCACCAATCGGCTTACCTAAGAATTGGCTGCCGTAAACTAATAAAATAATCAATATACTTAAGGTGATAAAACTGGCGCTAGTGTGTTTTAAATCTGGAGTAGAGGGCGCTAAATGAGCTGAAATAGCAAAAGCTAAATATAAAAATAACCAGGTCTGCCAAGTGCTGAAATTTAATACCTGCCAAAAATAAGTTATAAAATTCCACCAAGATACTAAATAAGACCAACTGCTTTGAACGGCGCTTGTCCCAATATTAATTACTGGCGCTGATAATGGAACATTGGGTATTAAAATAATAGACAAACACCATAAAATAAAAGAACCACCCAAGAAAGGAAAAATAGAAATTAAAATTAGAGTTAGAGGATTTTTACCGGCTTGATGAGTAACGGAGCCTAAAACTTGACCGGCGGCGCCAGCCGATTTTGGTAATAAACTAAAACCAGTAACGCGGGTAAAAGTTAAAACCGCACCCAAAAGATGCGATAATTCATGTACTACCACACCGGGCCAACATACTATATTAAACCATCGGCCGCTCAACAACCTGAAAAGCCAAAAAATTTACTAACCTAGACAAAACCAACACTAAAACTAAAGTCAGACAGAAAGATATAATTATCATCATAAATTCTATGATGGGTTAAACAAACTTTTAGCTTCTTGCCACAAACTAGTATCACCCATTATTTTAGCTTTATACCACCACTCTACCCCCCAAAGATAAGCTTCACTAAAACCAACTTTTTTAAAAAATTGAATATTGTCACGGAAAGTTTGTTGATTAAAAGATTCTTGTGTTTCAGCTAAGCTCATATCAATTAAACTTTTAGGGCCCCAGGGCTCCATTTGTAATTCTGAAATAATAGTTTTATCTACCCAGGGTGAAATTAAAGCAGCTTTTAAGCGATAATACCAAGCTGGTAGTGGATAATGCCAATATCCCCAAATAGGCGCATAGGTAGTTTGATATAAGGTAACGCCCTGCACATCAGCTGGTCCAGCAGTTTCCCACCATGACGACAGCTCACCAGAATCAGTAATTAAAATAGGCCTACTATCCAATGATTTTATTAATGCTGCTTCTCGCACCAAGATATGCCTATTTGGTTTGGGACACTGGCCAAAATAAAATAATGGCTCATTTTCTAATTGCCAGCGAACAATGGTTTCATTCTGTTGATAATGCAAAACTACTGTCTTTAACATCTTAAACAATCGCTCTTCTTGCTCCCAAGGTTTAAGCATTAAAACCCAATCCGGCTCATGGCATTCTGGCCAATGAGGAAGTTTGCGACCAATAGCTAAGGTAACTTTGGCACCCTTTTTAGCCGCTTCGGTAATCTGCCAATCAATATCAGTAAAATCAAACTGGGAAGCTTTGGGTTCAATCTCATTCCAGTTAGCTTGCAATCTAAGGTTGCGTACCCCCAAATCATCTAAAATTTGCTGATAAGTAACTTGCCAATCCAAACCTAAATATTGAGCATGACCTTTAGCAAAACTAACACCCCATTCCGGATTAGCCACTTTTGGCACTAGTGGTAAAAAAACTATACCCACTACCGATATGGTTAAAATAATAACTAAAAAAATATATAAAAATTTCATTACTCTTAAATAAAAGCTATGGCGGCTAATCCCGTCACTATTAAAAGAGTGGCTAAAAGTTTACGAAACAAAATCTGCCTTGAAAATTCTTCTTTTAATAATTTTGGCCAATTATGAGAAAAAATAACCACCAAGATAAATAAAAAGATATATTGCAATCCCTGCAAAGCATTAATCAAGGTCACATTACCTAAAGAAATAGCATAATTAATCACTAACCCAGATAAAGCAGCGGCTATTTGCCCTAAAGCAAAAGCAAACTTGGCTCCTGTTTTAACACCACTAGTCCTTTTTAAATCTGGCCAAGTTGAAGGAAATAATAATAGCAAAAGGGCAAACAAAAAAGCGCCTACCCTAATCCAAATCAAACCAGATATAAAACCCATATCAATAAAAACTTGTTTGCTTAAAGTATAAAACAAAGCAAAAGCTAAAGCAGCGCCAATAGCTAAAATTTTAATCTGCTTGGTTAAACCGCCCCTACCTTCAACAATTAAAAAACCACCAGAAATTAATAAAGCAAAGGAAATAAATTCTAACAACGACAACCTTTCGCCAATCAAAATATAAGAAGTTAACAAAACAAAAATAGGGCTCCAAGTGCCGATAAAAGGTGTAACTCTAGATGCTTCCCCTTTTTGTAAAGCGCTAAACATTAACCACAAAGCTAAACTAAAACAAAAACCAGTTAATAAACTTAAACCAAAGCCTTCAGGGCTAGGTACTTTTAAACCAAAAGGTGCTAAAAGAAAAGCCGACAAACTTAAAGTGGTAATAATAATGACATAAGCCTCTGGCCTTCTTACTTGTTTAGTATGGAACAAAGCTTTATCAACTAAAACGCTAATGGCATTCAATAAATAAGCTATGATTGTCCAAACAAACCAAGTCATAAAAAATTAACAAACTAAATAGTTTTTATAATTTTTGCTGTTATTTTCCAAAAAGTATTAAAACAACTCTTCTCTTTTTTCACGCAAGAAAGAAAACCACTTGTCTAAAAACTTTAAAATAACCTTAAAAGGAAGCTCCACCAAAAAATCCAACAAAGCCACAAAGATGTTAACTTTATCAAAAGTAGTGGATAACCATCTACCAAACCAAACCATTGGTAAACTAATAACATCTAAGAAGAAAGTAAAAATATTAGTTCTAACCGGAACCACTCGCAAAGCATTAGCTTGCTGACGTAAAGTAATACCAAAGAAGCTAACTAAACTAACAAAGAAAATAAATAAGATGCCACTTAAGATATTAAAATTCAATAAATGTAAAAGATAAATTATTCCACCAAAAGAAGTAAAGAAAGTGATGGCAGACAAAATCCCTAAACCTAATCTGGCTAAACGATAGGAACGTTGTTTTTTTGCTAAATAAGGAGCTTTCAAAAAAACTGGGTCATCACTACCATAAAGAATCTCCTTAGTACCTTCTACTAATTTATCAACATTCTGCTTGCCAGGAGATGTTACTAGCAGAGTAATTAACAACATCAAAAAAGGAGGTACTAATAAATTAATCAGTAAAGCTATTTTATTTAAATGTCCTAAAATATAAGTTTCATAAGGCAATTCTAAGGCTATAGCTAAGACTACCTTTGTTAAAAAAATGTAAGCCATAGCATGAATACCCTTATGTCTAATTTTTGACCGTAAATCAGCGTAATAACGCTCATAAGTACTAGCTGTAGTCAAGGCCACCTCCTCTGGATTAGTTAAAAATTTAGACAAACCTGACAATCCCCTCGATCTTAGATTTACTCTTAATACCACAAAAGGAATTAACGCTCGGCGTACTAAACTATGTAATCTTTTGGCTAAACTATAATTTAACTCCTTATTTACTTCCTGATAAATAGTAGGCCAACGCACAGCTGCTTCGCTTGAATTAACAGAATTATTGCTAAACCACTCTGGATAAAGATGTTTTGCTAAATGGAAAGATAAAATATCTGCATCAGCTTTTTCCAAAACGCGTTGGATAATAATTACCAATTGTCGATTATAAATATGTTCATTAGGCTCACGGCTAGCTTGACGAAAAACGGGCTGTAATAATTGATAAGCAAAGCGTGTTAGAGGATGACGTACTGGCTCGTCAACTAACAAATATTCAATCTCTAATGCCTCTATAGCAATAAGCCATTTACGAAAGTCACTTAAACATTCATTTCGTTTTTTTAACTCTTCTACTAATAAACGATATTTCTTAATAATAGCAGCTACTTGATCAATAGCTGTAATAGAAATAGTATTATTAGGTAGATAACGCGATAATATTAATTCACGCAATAAATCTTGAGCATTGGTTTCATCTTTAACAACTCCAGCCAGCATAGAGCGTTGCCGCAATAAACGTTTAATGGCATTC
Source organism: Candidatus Veblenbacteria bacterium (assembly GCA_037439965.1). Classification (GTDB taxonomy): domain Bacteria; phylum Patescibacteriota; class Patescibacteriia; order Veblenbacterales; family UBA10138; genus JBBIVB01. The sequence goes on from JBBIVB010000004.1 coordinate 4,476, forward strand.
TTGCGTAACAGCACATCATCTTTATAATCAACCAAGTTGCGTAACTTTTCATAAGCAAAAGCGGCAAAACCTACAAATTCATTGACTTGGATTTTATGTTTTGGTTCCTCAGTTTTGATTTCAGCTTCGTAAGCTGACTCTAGACTACCTAAAAAATTTTGAGCCTCCTCGCGTAAATAATTAAATTTAGACATAATTCTTATAATTAGAATCTCTTTAATAAACACTAGTGCCAATTACCAGAGGCCTCCTAGTATTTTAAGTTTAGCAAAAAAATGAAAAAAAATGAAGCTTTAATTATGTTTACCCTATTTTTACTCTTTTTTTTACTCTACACAACTATAAAAAGTGCGGATTTTTAAAATTTTAATAATTTAGCGAAATTCCTGCCTTACCAGCAGGCATCAAAGTCCTCTCGCTTTATTGGGACGAAAGCGAATAAAGGTCTTCAACTCTTGATTCTAATACCCAAACCATAGATTAAACCACGAGCTATTTTTTGGTAAGCTGAAGCTAAAATACGTTGGAAAGTACTCTGCGAAGTATGCATCACTTTAGCTGCCTGCACTTGGTCAAGTTTTTTAATATTTTTTAATCTAATAGCCTCCACTTCTTCCAAAGACAAAGCAACCGCTTCGTGTAAAAACCGCGATTTACCATAAGGCAGAAATAAAGTGACAGAAGGTGAAAAACTAACGCGCCTTCTTTTTTTAGGCCTCGCCATAATTTTTGTTTTTAGCCAAAGTTAAAGCTTGGCACTAATATTTTAATAATTTTGTTTTAAACTATAATTTTTCTTAAAATGAGGCTGGCGCCAAAATTCCTCCCAGCGAGTTGTATAAACTTTGGTAGTATTAGCTTGATCAAGCTCTGCTGGATTATTACGACCGCTTATAAACCGCTTACGGTAACTATTATAAAAAGAAAAACTACGAAATTTAATGTTGGTTATATATGACATATTCCCTATTTTGATCTTGTGGATAATTAAGGATTACTAGTTATGAATATATACCCAAAACTAATTTTTGTCAAATCCAAAATAAACAAATAAAAAAAATCACCCTCGATTAATCGAGGGTGATTAAATCTAACTCTTCTAAATACTTATAAAATAGCGTCTTTGGCTTGCTTGGAAACCCTAAACTTAACCACTGTCTTAGCTGGAATCTGAATAGTGGCACCAGTAGCTGGATTGCGACCTTGCCTAGCTGCGCGCTGCTTTTTAACGAGTTTTCCTAATCCTGGTAAAGTAAACTCGCCGGATTTCTTGGTTTCGCTATAGGCTAGCGCCACCAATGCATCCAGTAAATCAGAAATTTCTTTGCGGGTTTTGCCGGTTTTCTCGGCTAAAGCCTGCAAAACTTGCGATTTGGTCATGCCTTTTGCCATATTTTTTTACTTAATTATTAATAATTAAATTTTAATTTGGGTTTGCCCCACTACACAAAAATATAGCATAAATTGCGTGATTTTGGGAGAAAATCTAAGTATTTTAAAGAGTTTTAAGTAATTTATTATAATAATTTAGCTAATATTAGCGAAATTATATTAAGACTTAATTATTCCTTTTTAACCTTTTTAAAATACTTAACAACTTTTTCTTGGTCTCCTGACGACATTCGGGATTCTTAATTAATTCCTGCAAAGGTGGAATTAATGAGGTTAAAATTATAAAACAAATAATTAGCCAAAAATACTGTTCAATGCTTGGTATTAAATTACCTAAATAATAACCTGCCAAAGTTACTCCCACTGCCCAAATTAAGGCACCTATAATATTATAAATAAGAAAATATCCATACTTCATCTTACCTACTCCAGCTAAAATTGGAGCCAGGGTTCTTATAAAAGGAATGAATCTAGCTAAAATAATAGTCTTCCCGCCATAACGAGCAAAAAATCTCTGCGCTCTTTTAATATGTTCTGGCTGCCATAATAAAGATTGAGGATTAGTAAATACTTTGGGTCCAAATTTTTTGCCAAAAGTATAACCAACGCCATCGCCTAAAACAGCAGTCAAAAAACTACCCAAAACTAACCAATTAATATTCCACCAGCCTTGCGCAGCCAAAAGACCTGCGGTAAATAACATACTATCGCCAGGAAAGAAAAAACCAATTAACAAACCAGATTCAGCAAAGACTATGCCAAAAATACCAAGTAAACCAATGGCTTTAATCAAAGCAACTACATCAAACATATAATTTATTTTAGTTTAAATCCCTCTGAATTGTTTAGCAAACCAACGTTTTACTAAATGGGCCAAAATAAAATAAGTCACTAATAATAAAATCAGCCACAACCAATAATTAATAGGCAATGGGATAAAGCCCAACACTGAAACTAAAGGAGAATAAGGCAACCAACAACCAACTAATATTATTAAGATAGTTGAAATAATTAAAGGCCAACTAGCTCGACTTTTAATAAAAGGCCATTTATTAGTACGAATAGCGTGAATAATTATAGTTTGACTAATCAATGATTCTACAAACCAACCGGTTTGAAATAATGCCGGATTAGTCAAAGCGGAAAATAAAAAAATTAGTAAACCAAAAGTGGCGTAATCAAAAATTGAACTAAGCGGCCCTAAATAAAATATAAAACGTTGTAACCTATCTATTTCCCAACGTCGCGGTTTGATTAGATATTCTTCATCTACTTCATCGGTGGGTATAGTAACTTGCGATAAATCATACAATAAATTATTAGTAATTACCTGCAATGGCAACATGGGTAAAAATGGTAAAAAAATGCTGGCACCAACAACGCTAAACATATTACCAAAATTAGAACTAGTCGCCATTTCAATATATTTCTCTATATTACCAAACACTTTTCTCCCCTCCCGCACACCATCTTTTAACACCAGCAGACTTTTTTCTAATAAAATAATATCGGAAGATTCTTTGGCTATATCATGAGCACCATCAACCGAAATACCAACATCGGCGCTTTTTAGAGCCAGCGCATCATTAATGCCATCGCCTAAATAACCAACCACATGGCCCCTTTTTTGCAAAGCTTTGATAACTATTTCTTTTTGCGCTGGCTCTAATTTATAAAACACCGTTACCTCATCTACCATATTTATTAACCGACCCTGGGAAAGATCTCCTAATTCACTGCCTGATAACATACTGTTAATATTAATACCCACTTCCTGGCATACTTTACGCGCCACCAATTGATTATCACCAGTTAAAACTTTTATTCCTACTCCATTTTTAGCTAATAATGAAATGACTCCTTTGCTAGTTTTTTTAGGAGGGTCTAAAAATGCCAAAAAGCCTAACAAGATTAAATCGGTTTCATCGGTTACTTTATAAACTCGTTTTGCTTGAGGTACTTCTCGATAAGCTAAAGCAATCAAGCGAAATCCTTCGCCAGATAAATCATTAATCATCGATTCATGGCTAGTTAAATGAGCTTTAGTTAATTTTATTAACTCGCTACCAACTTGCACCCGGGTAGAACATTTTATAATTTCTTCTACAGCGCCTTTGCATAACAATAAATGCCTACCATGCTTATCTTCTACTACTACCGACATTCGCCGTCTAACAAAATCAAATGGTAATTCGTCTACTTTTTTATAAGCTTCTTCAATTTTTTTACCAGCCACTTCCGGATGTTGCAACACTGCCACATCTAATAAATTCTTTAAACCGGTTTGATAAAAGCTGTTAATATAAGCATAATTTAAAATCAATTTATTTTCGTGACCTACAATATCTAAATATTTTATCAAGGCAACTTTTCCTTCTGTTAAAGTACCAGTTTTATCGGTACATAAAATATCCATTGCGCCAAAATTCTGAATAGCATTAAGCCTTTTCACAATCACCTTCTTTTTGGACATAGCAATAGCGCCTTTGGATAAATTAACTGTTACTATCATTGGCAACATTTCAGGTGCTAACCCTACAGCTACTGCTAAAGCAAATAAAAAAGCATCCAACCAATTGCCCTTACCTACACCATTAATTATCAACACCAATGGCACCATAATAGCAATGAGACGAATCATTATCCAGGTTAAATTTTCTATACCTTTATCAAAACCAGTTACTTCTTTTTCGTAACCAAGTTCCTGCGCTAATGCACCAAAATAAGTCTTCTGACCTGTTGCCAATACCAAACCGTAAGCGGTACCACTTACTACATCAGTGCCCATAAAGCAAATATTGGGTAGATCAAATTGATTATCATATTTACTAACATCAACCTTAGGAGCGTGTTTTTCAGCAGGTAGAGATTCACCAGTTAAAGTCGCTTGATTAATAAATAAATCGCGCGATTCAATCAAACGAAGGTCAGCTGGTACCATATCACCAGCTGATAAATGCACTACATCACCAGGTACTATGTGCTTTAAAGGTACTTCAATTTCTTTCCCGCCACGCACTACTGTAGCAGTAATCCGCACCATCGCTTTTAACTTCTCTACTGCTCTGTCGGCTTTTAATTCCTGCCACCAGCGTAAAGTAACTGATAAAAATAACATTACCACAATTAGACTGGTAGTTTTAATATCGCCAGCTAAATAAGCAATAATGCCTAAAATAAATAATAAAATACTCAAAGGATCTTTAAAGTTTCCCCATAACCTAACCAATGGATTAATTTTGCGTTCAGCAGCTACTTCATTGCGCCCGAATTTTAAAAGACGCAAAGAAACTTCTGTTGGATTCAGACCTTTAGTTGTACTTTTTAAATTATAGAAAAGCTCTGGCGTTTCAACCGAAGCTGCCTGAACTAAGATCGCTGGCAAAACCCTTTCCCTGCCTTGATTTTGCTGTTTGGCTTGCCAACGTAAAATTTCTGACCAACTCATATCTTTATCATAAAACAAAACTTAAAATTATGCTAAATTAAAATTATACTTCATTATACTTCTTTTCTTTTTAAATTTATGAGATAATTAAATTATACTCCTTACTCATCATACGATTATGACCAAAAATACTTCTATGACCAAAAATACTTCTACCAAAAAATTAAAAATTGGCTGGTTTTCTTTTTCTTGTTGCGAAGATAATACTATTGTTATGACTGAACTGCTTAACGACTATTGGCAGGAGTGGAAAAAAATATTTGATTTCAAACACGCGCGTGTTTTGAAATCAAAAAATGAATGGGATAATTTTGATATTGCTTTTATCGAAGGCGCTATTGCTTCTGCTACACAAATAGAAATGGTAAAGAAAATAAGGAACTGTTCTAAAAAATTAGTAGCGATAGGTGCTTGTGCTGTCCAAGGATTACCAGCGGGACAAAGAAATTCTTTTACACCAAGCCAACAAGCAGAGATCGCTTTTTTGCTTGAAAGATTTAAAGCTTTACCTAAAGTATTAAAAGTTTCAGAAGTGGTTAAAGTTGATATCCAAGTTCCTGGCTGCCCTATGGACCATAAAAATTTCTTGCAAGTTGTAAATAATTTAATTAAAGAATTGCAAAATAAATAATTAATTTATACACTATGCATAATTTTGATTTAAGTTTAGACCGCATAACCAAGGTTGAGGGTTCAGCTTCTCTTGAAGTGAGAGTGAAAAATAATAAAGTTGAACATGTACATTTAAAAATCACCGAATTTAAACGATTCTTTACCCAAAGTATAGAGGTTAAACCAATAATAACAGCACCACAATTATTAGCCAGAATTTGCGGCACCTGTTCTAATGCTCATTTACTCTGCAGTATTGAAGCTTGCGAAAGAGCTTTAGGAATAAAACCAACCGCCCAAACTATCTTACTGCGACTATTAACAATTTATGGCCTAATGATTCGCGATCATGCTCTACATTTATATCTGTTTGTAATGCCAGATATTTATAATAAAGATGCTTTTTTGGATTTTGATGAAAACGATCCAGAACAACATCAATTACTTCATGACGCTTTTGCTATCAAAGCCGCAGGTAACCAATTAGCAACTATCATCGCCGGTCGTAGCATTCATGCTATACACCCAACTATCGGCGGTTTCTTACATTTTCCTAAACAAGAAGAAATTAATAAAACAATCAAACAACTACAAGAAACTAGGCCAGCGGTTCTACGTTTGATTAAAATTTTTGCTGATTTGCCTTGGCGGTTTGATAGAAAAACCGACTATTTAGCTATAGTACCAGAACGTTTTGGCTTTCTTAATGGCCCTATCCGCACCAGCTATGGAGAAACTATTCCCGAAGAAAAATTTAGAGATTTATTAGAACATGTGGTACTGCCTTATTCTCAAGCTTCTGCTTACAAACATAAAGAAAGGCCTTACCTAGTTGGCGCTCTAGCTAGACTTAACTTAGCTAAAGATAAACTTCATCATAAAACCCAACGAGACGCGGCAGATTATTTAAAACTCTTTCCTTCCACCAACATCTATCATAATAATTTAGCTCAAGCTATTGAAATACTTCATTCTATTGATGACGCTCTAGAAATCTTGACAACTACCAAATTTAAACCTGAATCTTTAATTAAAGGCTCATATAAAGCTAATGTAGGCGTCGGGGTAATAGAAGCGCCTCGTGGAACTTTGTATCATAAAATAGAAATAGATGATGAGGGTAAAATAATTAAAGGCGAGGTAATAGTGCCTACAGGGCAAAACCAAGTTAATATGGAAGAAGATATTTGGAAACTAGTAGATGAACTGCTGCCAACTCATACTAAAGAAGAAATAGTTAAAGAAATAGAAAAACTCATTCGTGCTTATGACCCGTGTATGAGTTGTGCTGCTCACTTTCTTAAAGTAAACTGGCAATAATTGGTTTAATTTCTGTTAACGCCTGCTCAGGTGAATAATCAGTCGGGATGCCAATAACCACCGCTTGTTTAATTTTGCCTAACTTCTGCAGATACTTTAAATTACTACCGGCATCAAAATCGTGCATGGTTAAGTGGGGAGAATTTTTTATTTTTGTTAAATCGTCAATAACAGTTACCCGCTTTAAGCCCACAACCGTATCCAAAATTACCGCCATTTCTGGCAAATTCCACTCCTCGTTGGGATCCAAAGCTTTAAATTCTATCTTGGGAAAATCCTGCTGTAAACGAGGTAATAATTTTATCGGCAATGAGTCAAAATCTAAATCTGGATTGCCAAAAATAAAAATTATCATACCTCCACAAATCCTTAGCCAAACATCAGCCACTCGGGTTTAAAAATAAGTAACAAACCAACAATCAGCATCAGAATTCCGCCAATTAAATGTGACAACCTAGTATATTTACCTGCAATGCCACTTAGTTGCAAAGTCATCATAGCAACAAAAAACATCAACAAATCATCCAGCATAAAAATAAAAATATAAAACAGTAGGTAAAGATAATATTGCCATCTGGCTAAAGATGATAAAGCTAAAATTTGAGTATAAACAACAGGAAAGCCAGCTGAACAGATTAATTCCACTAAATTGACCGCCGCGGCTAATAAAATAATTCCCAGTAAAGCTAAGAAAAACTTTCTTTGTTGGGTAATATTTCTTAATTTATCAAAAATTCGCTGACGTCTATCAGAAGAGGTTACTTTGCAGGTTTTATCTTGCTTTAAAATATATTGCCTTAAACTATAAATACCGCCAGTTAACGCCACTAAACCAATAATTAATCTTAACCAAAAAATAAAACCAATAAATAAAATTAAATTAAGCCAAGCGGCCATGAAAAGAAAATATACTACGCTGGAGGTAATGATAAACGCAATTCCTAAAATCCAACGGCGCCGAGTATTCTCCATACCTAAAAGCAAACCAATTAAAAATACCAGCACCCACATAGCACAAGGGTTAAAGCCATCCAAAGCTGCTATGATAATAGTTAAGATTGGCAGTGACAAATGTTTAGTTTTAATCTCACCTAGTAAAGGTAAGGTTAGGGTTTCGGGAATGGTTTGTTTAACAGCAACCTGTTCATTAGTATTATCTTGCCGCTCGCCAGTATTAATACCAGCTAACTGTCCGACTATATCAGGACAAGGGATATTTAAACAAAATTCTACCTGCCGCTCTATTTCGCGGCCAGTGGTGACATCGTTGTAATAACCAATAATAGTATTTTCACCAATAACAATAAAAGGCACGCCCCCAACATCTGTCTTCAACTTATTTCCTACTGCTATAAATAAATCGCGATTCTGTTGGTTTGACGAAACCTCAAAATCATATAACTTAACTTGGGAATAACGCTGTTCCAAACTCTCTAAAAACGGTTTAGCGTGAGCGCAATGCGGGCAACCTGCTGACCAAAAAAAATAAACCGGCACTATTTGATTTGCTTGCGCTTTAAATGCTAAAAATGAGCTAATAAAAATTAATAGCGATATGAATATCATCAAAAACCTTTTCATAAAATTAGATCATAACCTAATATTTAAGAATCTTTATAGCCTTACCTTCAACTAGAGCCTTAACGACTTTTTTATAAGCACTATCTAAAATTCTAGCAAAAGTTGGCTGGGAGATCTTCATCTTTTTAGCCGCTTCGATTTGATTAAAACCGTCTTTATCATATAATTTCAAAGCCTCTAATTCATCAGGTAATAAAATTACCTCTTCTAACATTCGCAAAGGAATACCTTGAGGTTTAAAGTAATGAACTTGCGGATTAAACCGTACACAACGAGATATCTTATGTCTTGGCATATCTTCATTATTGTAATATTATAATTTATTTATTATAAAATTTCCAGCTTAGATATATTAACTTTCTTTTCTAACTAATAAATTGACTCCGGAGGAGGAAATTCCACTTCATGCCCGGATTCAGCGACTAAAAATATCACCAAACCCTTTAAACCCCTCGATGAATAAAATGACTCACTCCTTCCTCTCCTAATCTGTGTTTTGTCATAATCGTGCCTTTATATATTCCGTCTTTATATTTCTTGTTCTTCTTTTTTAACATCCTCTAATGCTTTACGGTAATCGGAAGTGCTTTTTTCTGATCTTCTTTGCATATTTATCACTTCCTTCATTAATAAATTATTAGTTATATTGAATACCTATTCATTATAGAAAACAACTATTTATTTACCAATAGTAAAATAAGCCAAACTAATAATTTAGCTGATTTATTATTATTTAATTCTATTTACAATCTTACTAGCTCAATGATAATAAAAATACCCACACTATTTAAGATATAGCTTAATAAAACAAATTGCCAACGTTTTAAATGGGAACCGCTCATTAATGCAACCCCTAACTCATCAGGCAAAGGAGAGGCAATAATAATTGCTCCTAAAACCGGTGTGGTCCAAGCTATATAACGGCTTTTAAAAATATGCGAAGCTTGATGCCAATGAATCTTAGCGAACAGTGGTTTGAGTTCTTCATAAACTTGATCTCTTAAAAAATGAAAAATTATTAAATCACCTAATACTGCTCCTACACTAGCTAAACAAGCTACTACTAAAGGATCAAATTGATAGGTTAATCTAAAGAGAATCATGACGGTGGGTGTAACTGTAAAAGTAGAAACAAAAAACATACCTAATATTACCAGACTTAAATAGCCTAAACTGCTTATATTTTGCACTATCACCGAAAAAAAATTCCGTTCGTGATAAAATAATAAAAACTAAAATACTAAACAGTAGGATAATAGAATGACGATATTGATTAAGATTAATCATGATATTTTTTATTAACTGCCATTATTATCTATTTATCAATATACAATAAAGTTATTTTATTTCAAAATTATGCTTCTATTTTATTGAAAGCGTAAACTCCCAAAGCAAGAAATAATAGGCAAACTAAACTCAAAACCAAACCATTAAAACCAAGGGGAAATAAATTTTGACCAACCAGCACACCACGTAAGGAATCTACACCATAAGTTAAGGGATTAAATCTAGCAATATTACCCAAAATTGTCGGGGCATCACGTAAAGGAAACAAGGCTCCTGATAAAAAGAAAGTTGGCATAATTAGAAAGTTCATAATCAGCTGAAAACCATGCATATCGTCCATAACGGAAGCAATTAAAGTGCCTAAAGCGGTAAAAGTTAAAGCAATTAAAAACAGATAAATTATCAAGAGGGGCAATGCTAAATAATTATAAAAATGAAAACCGACTAGGCTAGATAATATTAAGACTATCAAGCCCTGTAAAACAGCCACGGTAGCTCCGCCTAAGATTCTACCGAAAACAATATAAAAACGACTTACTGGCGCCACCAAAGTTTCTTTTAAAAAACCGAATTGTCTGTCCCAAATAAGTTCAATACCAAAAAAGGTAGCGGTAAATAATACGCTCATCGCTATAATGCCAGGCGCTAAAAAATCTAAATAATTTCCTTCGCCAGCGCGCTGGAAAACTGAGCCAAAACCAAAGCCTAAAGCTATTAAAAAAAGTAATGGCTGCCCTAGAGAACCAATAATTCTGGAACGAGAACGAAAATATCTCTTAATTTGTCTGAGCCATAAAATATAAATCACTTTCATATTATTAGCGACGCCAAGTTTTGTGCCGTAGGCGCATATTATCCAAAGCTCCGGCGGTTTCTAATCTTAATTTATTACCAGTTAATTTTATAAAAGCATCTTCTAAATTTTGAGTAGTTGTTTTCTCTTTTAATTCCCGCGGTGTGCTAGCTGAAATTATCTTGCCATGATCAATTATCGAAACCAAATCAGCCACTCTTTCTACCTCGTCCATATAATGAGTGGTAAAAAAGACGGTGATATTTTCCTCTTTATTTATCCGCTTAATATATTCCCAAATATAATTGCGCGTCTGTGGATCTAAACCGATAGTAGGTTCGTCTAAAAATAAAATGCGTGGATGATGCAATAAACCTCGGGCTATTTCTAATCTTCTTTTCATGCCACCAGAAAAATTTTTTACTAAATCATCTCTTCTCTCCCATAACTCCATCATTTTAAGTAAGCTCTCAATTCGTTC
>JBBIVB010000004.1:15399-29575 GCA_037439965.1 Candidatus Veblenbacteria bacterium
GTCTTAATTTCTTGTCTAAATGATATAAAACACCATGAAATTCCATATTCTCCCAAGTAGTCAACTCATCATCTAAACTATGGTCTTGAAAAACTATACCAAAATTTTTCCGAGCTAAACTAGGATGCTTAATAACATCAATGCCAGTCAAAATAATCTGACCGTTAGTAGGATGCAAAACGGTAGTTAACATTTTAATAGTGGTTGATTTACCAGCTCCATTTGGACCTAAAAAAGCATAGATAGTACCTTGGAGAACTTCAAAACTGATATTATCAACCGCTGTTAAATTCTTAAAATACTTGCTTAAATTAATCACTTTAATAATTGGCTGTACCTCATCCATAATAATATATTAATATTATAAACAACTTTTAATCACTTGTCCCCTTTTATTACTTACCTAATTTTTTACTCTTATGATGCTTCTACATTACCGGCGTTAGGATTCAAATCGTTAGAATCGGAACAATCACCATCAAAATTAGCTTGAACATTACAATATATTCCATCAACTCTTTTACATATTAGGGTTTTGGTACCTAAACCTTCAACTTTGCCGCCAGTAATCGTGCAATAAGCCTGCGCCTCGTCTTCATAACCAGTTATTTTTAAACCACCAACAGGGCACTGGCCACATAACAATGCCCATTCTTCACACTGCCAATTATCGTCAAAAAGACAAACACCATATTGTCCCCTTTTACTGTCTCTTATTTCTAGCCTGCCGACAGGCAGAGAATCCTCTTCCCTCGTCGCGCTCACGGACTCGCCCTCCTCCACCAGGGACCGAGTGTTTAAATCGGAAATGCTCTTTTTTGGCAGGGGCGGTAGGAATCGAACCCACGCTAGAGGTTTTGGAGACCCCTGTACTACCATTATACGACGCCCCCGTGTTGGCCTATGACAAATAGCTAATAGCCTATAGCTTTATACTATTTTAAATGCTCTGATTTTCTTAATCAATAACTCTACCTGCTAATATAACCCCATCTCTTTATCTTATTTAATATACCCTTTTAATATACCCCAACTCCTTAGCTATATGTAAACAATTAACTGTTTCTAAAGCTGATTTTACTGTAATATCTAAATAATTAGAAAAATCTTTATCTGTACCATCAGAACCTTCGGCAATATTATTAGAAATTAATACTGCTGCCCTACGCAATTGATCTGCCAAAGCAAAGGTTTCTACTTTAGGAAACTTTTCCAGCAACTTATATGTTGATTTGGCGTAATTGATAACTAATTGCCAAATCTTCAAATCTTCAAATCTAAACATATACTATTTGCTATTAGCCATTAGCTATAGGCTATTTAGTTTCCTTGTGTGAAGTGTGTTTCTTGCACCACTTACAGTATTTTTTGGTTTCTAATCTAGCCTTAACTTTTTTCTTGTTACGATAAGTATGATAACCAACTCGTTTACACTGGGTGCACTCCAATTTTATTAAATTATCTTGGGACATAAATTAGAATCTAAAATTTAGAATTTAGAAGTTAAAAAATTTTACTGGCTTGCACGTGACGAATAACAGCGAGTTTTACGCGGAGCCACCTCTCGGATTTGAACCGAGGACCTACGGTTTACAAAACCGTTGCTCTACCAACTGAGCTAAGGTGGCATATTAGCAAATAGCATATGGTTAATGGCAAATTCGATTACGTTTTTAAACATTGTTTATTACTATTTGTATTTACTATTAGCTATTTGCCAAATTTGGGTGGGGAGGGATTCGAACCCCCGAAGCCCGGAGGCAACTGATTTACAGTCAGTCCCGTTTGACCACTTCGGTACCCACCCTTATTGGTAAATAGCTTATATAGCCTATTGCCACCAATTACATAAATTTTATAACTACTATTTACTATTAGCTATAAGCTAATACGCTGGAGCCGTTGCGCGGATTTGAACCGCGGACCTACTCCTTACCATGGAGTTGCTCTACCAACTGAGCTACAACGGCCTAATATGATTAGCTATGATCAATCTACCACTTCCTCCTCTTTACTAGATGACTTCTTGTTCAATCTTACTCCCATAGCATATTGCACCCTAGATAAACGCTTCTTAGGACGCAATTTATCTATTAATTCCTTAATTTGTTTATCAAAGTGAGAAATCTTTTTATTCTCTGGATTTACCTGCCGTAAAGCATCTAAAGCGCTCTGCGCGTCAGTTGGACGCTCATTCACTATACTGATTTCAATAAAAAAGTCAAGAATCCTAGGGTTACCAGGCTCTAACTGCCTAGCTTTATTAGCATTTTCCCAAGCTTCTGCTATCTGACACAAATCTTTACATACTTCGGCTAACTCTAAACAAATTTGGCTTAAACCTTCTGGGTTAAATTGTAAACTACTCTGATAAGACTCTTTGGCTTTATCCAATTGACCAGAACCTAAATAAGTTCGTGCCAAACCTAAATGATAGGAAGCTATGGTAGGATGATGTTGTATTAAATATTCATAAATTTCTCTAGCAGATTCATATTCTTTCTGCGCTAAATACATTTCTCCTAAACCTTCATAAGCACGTAATTCTCTAGGAGACTGTCTGATGACTTCTAAATAAAGATGCTCTGCATTTTCCCAATCTTCCGCTTTAACCGAAGCTAGAGCTTGCTCTAACAACTGATCAACTGATTTGGTTTCTGTTTTTGTTTGTACTATCTTTTGTTTTATATCATCTTCTACCTGTTTAACTTTCTGTTGTAAATTTTGGCGCCAATACTCAAACTTGGATAAAATAGGTGCGGTTAAATTAGAAAACCTACCCTTAAGCCAATCCCATTGCCTTTTTAATCTAGCTTGGGCAACTTTCAACCTTACTTGTTCCTGTCTAATTTTAATAACCTGATCAGTATCAATTAATTTAATTACTGGTAATTTTTTAATTACCATCCAAACTATACCGCCGATAGAGACTAATATTAATAAACCTAATAAAATATCAACTACCATATTTTACTAACTAACAGATTTAATAATATTCATAAGTTGCGCCGCTTTTAAAGAAGCACCGCCAACTAAAATGCCAGATAATATCTCTCCTTTGGCAAAATCTCGAGCATTGCTTGAATCTACGCTACCGCCATAAATAATTCTAAAATTATTGGCTACTATTTTAAAAGAAAACAAATCAAACAAAGCCTCCTTTATCACTTGGGCGGTTTGTGCGGCATCACTATAACTTACTGCTTGTCCAGAACCAATAACCCATACCGGTTCATAAGCAATAATAATAGATTGATCTGATGCTAATTGCACGCCGGTTAAAGCTGATTTAACTTGCTGAAAAATCACCGTATCTTTATTTCCCTGCTGTCTTTCGTTTAAAGTTTCACCAACACAAATTACTGGAGTTAATTTCTCTGTCAAGCAAGTTAATACTTTATGATGAATCATAGGCTCTGTTTCTTTTAAATAATTACGCCGTTCTGAATGACCTACTAACACATAACTGACACCTACTTCTTTTAATATAGAAGGGGATATTTCTCCGGTATAAGGACCGCTGTCTTTCCAAAATACATCTTGAGCGCCTAAAGCAATTCTAGTTTTTTTAATCAAGTCTCTAACTGGTAGCAAAGCAGGATAAGATGGACAAATAACTAATTCCACTGGTAGAGATTCGCCATTTAGCGAACGAATTAACGACTTGACTAATCTTATAGTATCACTCACTAATAGATTCATTTTCCAATTAGCTATAATTATAGGTTGATGATTTGAGCTGCTCATAAAATTTAAATTAATAACAAAATTATCGAGGATTATTAGTTGATGATTGATTCAAAATTTGCTCTAATGTTTCAGGGCTGTGCAAACGTTTGTAATCAGGCAGGTCGCTGACCTTTTTTAAACCTAAAAACTTTAAAAAATCAAAAGTTACTTGATAATGAGGTAAAGAACCATCGTTTAGCTCTTCTACTAAACCACGAATTTGTAAATTACGTAAAATTAAACTACAGTTCACTCCTCTAATTTGCTCCAGTTCCAACTTGCTAATTGGCCCACGATAAGCAATCACTGATACTGCTTCTAATTGCGGCCTGGTTAGCTCACCTAGCTCTTCTTTTTTAAAAAATTGCCTTACTAAATCAGTTTGTTCAGGAGCAGTAGCCAATTCCACTTCTTCTCCGTGTCTAATAATTCTTAAACCGCTATCACCGTTAAACTTCTGCTCCAGGGATTCTAAAGCTGCTATTACTTCTGTTTTATCTACCTTTAATAAATCGGCTAACTTTTTAAAACTTAAAGGTTTGGCTGCCGCGAATAAAATACTTTCAATTTTACCTATGGTGCTGCTCATGATTTTGGACTAATGGTAATGTCTTGAAATAATTCAGCTTGCCTTACTATAATTTCCCGCTGCTTAACTAATTCTAATAAAGCCAAAAAAGAAACTATCACCTCTGTTTTATCACGCGCTTCAGCTATAAAAGTATACCAATTAAGGTGGGCTTTGGCCAAAATCTTCTTTTTTAGCTCCTGAATTTTTTCATTAATAGATATGGCTTTGGATAAAGTAATTTGCGGCAATTTAATAATTGGCTCTAAAGTGTGCAAAACTTCCTGCCAAACTTGGTGTAAAATTTTGACAGTTAAGCGCGGTGGCGGAGTAAACTTTATTTCCTCTTTTAATAATAAAGATTTGGTACGTGAATACATTACATGACCCTGCTGCCATATACTGTTCACCACTTTACTAGCCGCCACAAATTCTTTGTATAAACGCAATTGCCGTTCCAGCTCTTGACCTTCCTCTTCACCACCTAAATTCAACATTGGTAACAACACGCGTGATTTAATCAATAATAATTTAGCAGCTACTACTAAAAAATCAGCCGCTTCATCAGGATTTAATTCCTCAGCAGCTTTTAAATAAGAAATGTATTGATTGGTTACTTGTGCCAAACTAATTTCGGTAATATCTAGTTTTTCCTGTTCAGTTAATTGCAATAACAGATCCAACGGCCCTTGAAATTTTTCTATATTAATTTCGTGCATGGTAATTAATAAGTTTGATAATACTTATTTTATAAGCTAAAATCCTTCAGAAAGATAATATTGTTTTAAATTAAATTATAGCAACAAAAATCAACAAAAGGAGAGATACGTGCAAAAACCAACCACCAAGGATATTATCCGCTTTTGTCAATTTCTGGCTCTACTAATTGTGGTCTTAATCTAGGGATTTGTTTCGTTCTACCACTAACAAAAATAACAATTCTTAACATCACTACACGCGGCTTTGATTCATATGAGAGTAATTTTATTTCTTCTTCGCAAAATTAATCAGCTTGCCCTCTACCGCTTTAACTAAATCTTTAGCCTTTAGATGCAACGACTCTTCAAAACTGCCTGCTTGAGCTACTATTTTTTGTGCTTTAACTACAGCCTTATCCACGTAAACCGGAATTTTATATAAAGGACCATGAATAGCTGAAATAGCGCCAGGTTTAACCTTGAATAATTTGGTCATTATATTCTCCTTATCAATCTCCACACTTTTAGCTCCAGTGGCTTTTTTAAGAGCCTTAAAATCAACCTGGTGCGAAGCTGGTAAAACTACAATGGCGTGACCTTTATCTAACTTTACTACCAAAGATTTAGCAACCTCACCTAATTTTTTCTTTAAGGTTTGTGCTAAATCATAAGCAGTATAAACAGTTTTATGTTTAAGCACTTCGTATTTAATTTTATTTTTGGTTAAAAAGTTTTTGACTTTGGCTGGTATCATATGATTGTAAATTATAAATTAAATATCAAAAATCAAAATTTATTTTACATTTTGATTTTTCAATTTTGATTTTGTTATAAATGGTAATGCTTGTTGCTCTCCTAAAAGCTTACGCGCTAATCGCCGACCTTTAGGAAGAAGACGCACTTCTTTAATATACCATTTGTGTGGGGTACGTACGCCATAACCAACCATTAACTCTTTGTCAATCAAACTTTCCAGACTTTTGGTGATAATATTTACTATATCATCTTTTTTGGGTTTCTGCTTGTGTGATTCATAAAATCGAGCAAAATCCAACCTGCTAACTTTGGGCGAGCGTGAATAACAAGTACGTAAAATATATTTTTGTAATGGAGATAAACGCATGATATAAATTTAAAATGTAAAAATCAAAGTGCAAAATACCAATTCAAAATTAAAAATAATTTTACATTTTGATTTTTGATTTTTTAATTTCCAGACCCAACTCGTCTAGTTGCTCCTTGGTAACTTCCGACGGCGCACCCATTAAAGGATCTCTAGCGTCACCAGTTAAAGGAAAAGCTATAACTTCACGAATATTTTTCTCTCCTGCTAAAATTGCCACAAGCCTATCTATCCCTGGTGCAATTCCGCCATGCGGCGGCACACCATATTTAAAAGCTTCAATTAGATGAGCAAATTGTTTTTTTTGTTCTTGAGAAAACCCAATTAAATCCCAAACTTTTTCCTGAATTTTCGGGTCATGAATTCTAATACTGCCACCACCAACTTCATAGCCATTAAGCACTAAATCATGCTGGTATGAATGAACCTTGCCGGGCTCTTTATCAAGCAGTGGTAAATCTTCTTCTTTGGGCGCGGTAAACATATGGTGCGACGGTGCCCACTGACTTTTGCCCGAGCCATGAAAAAAATCTTCTTTGCTTTGTTTGGTAAATAAAGGAAAATCCATAATCCAAGCAAAAGCGAGTTCATTAGGATTATTTTTATCTTGCCTTAAATCTGGCTTATCAGTGCCATATTCTTTCATCACCTCATCCCAGGTTAGTTTTGGCCAAGGAATAAAAGTTATTTTTTTGTCTGGTAATAATTTTTTAACCAAGGAGGTAAACATTTCTTCAATTAACTGCAGCACCTCGTCTTGGGTGACAAATGACATTTCTATGTCAATTTGATAAAATTCACCCGGACTCCTGTCAGCTCTCGCATCTTCATCTCTAAAACAAGGGGCGATTTGAAAATATTTTTCAAAGCCTGCTACCATTAGTAACTGTTTATATTGCTGGGGCGACTGGGGAAGTGCAAAAAATCTTCCTTTATGCACCCGCGAGGGTACTAAATAATCCCTAGCCCCTTCAGGTGTAGATTTAGATAACATCGGGGTTTGAATATAAATAAATCCCCTATCCATTAAATAATCTATAACATAACGGATAACTTCAGCGCGTAATTTAATGTTTTTGGCCATACGCTCATGACGCAAGTCAAGATAACGATATTTAAGTCGCAACTCTTCTGAAGCTTGCCGTTCCTCATTATCTATTTCAAAAGGAGGAGTTTCAGACTCACTAATAATCTCTACACTTGAAGCCATTACCTCTACTTTACCAGAAAGTAAATTAGGATTCTCGTTTCCTTTTTTTCTAGCTTGCACTTTTCCTTTGATAGCCAAAACAAACTCCGGACGGATTTTTGGCATAACCTTTTTACCTTGATCATCTAATTCAACCGGTGCTAGCACCACTTGCATTAAACCTGTTATATCACGCAAATCAATAAAAGCAATCTTTCCCATATTGCGTCTGGCATTCACCCAACCTTTAAGCAAAACTTCTTTTCCCTCCTTATTAATAGCTTCGTTAATAAAAATGCGGTTCATAATAAATAAGAACAAATCTGTTTTAAATTAAAGGTTACGTCACCCCCATAGCCTTCTTTTAGATCTACTTTTTTATTTTAGTCTCAATTAGTAATCTCACCAATTTTGACCTTTAAAAAGGGATGAGATTTAGGTTTATAACTAGAAGCAGTAAACTAACGGCAATTAAACCGATGGCTAACAAAGCTCCTGCTGACATGTGCATCTTCATATGTTTTAAGGTGTTAACCTATTAATTAGTCTAGGAAAAGGAATAGATTCGCGAACGTGCGTCAAACCGCAAATC
Organism: Candidatus Veblenbacteria bacterium; assembly: GCA_037439965.1. Taxonomy (GTDB): domain Bacteria; phylum Patescibacteriota; class Patescibacteriia; order Veblenbacterales; family UBA10138; genus JBBIVB01. The sequence goes on from JBBIVB010000004.1 coordinate 23,299, forward strand.
CAAGTCACTAGGCGCTCTAGACCAATACCAAAACCAGAATGCGGCACGCTGCCATATTTACGTAAATCCAAGTACCATTGAAATGGTTCTAGAGGTAATTTATGTTCTTTCATCCGCGCCAATAGTTCGTTATAATCATCTTCACGTTGAGAACCTCCAATTATTTCACCATAACCTTCTGGCGCTAATAAATCAGCATTAAGCACTCGGGATGAATCTTTGGGGTCACGTTTCATATAAAAAGCTTTTACCATACTTGGGTACTTTTCCACAAATACGGGTTTATTATACATCTTTGTTAAAATTGTTTCATCGTCTGCCCCTAGGTCATCTAGCTCGCCAATATCGCTGCCTTGAGTTTTTAATTTTTTTACTACTTCGGCATGAGTGATTCTATAAAAAGGCGGTTTTACCTCCTCTAATGGTTTAATGTCGCGCTCTAGTATTTCAAGCTCTTTTTTATTGTTAATCAAAACTTTATTAACTACAAAACTAATTAAATTTTCCTGAATAATCAAATTTTCCTCATGTTCCACAAAAGCAGCTTCTGCATCCATCATCCAAAATTCTATTAAGTGCCTACGAGTTTTAGATTTTTCCGCCCGGAATACCGGACCAAAATCAAATACCCGCCCCCAACTAGCAATGGCCGCCTCCAAATAAAGCTGACCTGATTGGGTAAGATAAGCTGGTGTGCCAAAATAATCTATCTGGAATAAGGTGGTAGTACCTTCACAAGAAGTAGGAGTTAAAATCGGCGCATCAATTTTAATAAAACCTTCTTGGTTTAAATATTCGTAAATAGCGTTGATGATAGTATTGCGCACACGCATAATTGCCCATTGTCGAGAAGACCTAAGCCAAAGATGGCGATTGTCTAATAAAAAATCAGGCCCATGCTCTTTTTTACCAATAGGATATTCTTGAGATTTACTTACTAATTTTAACTGTTTAACTTGTAACTCATACTCGTCTTTTTTAGGATGTCGAGAAACGGTTCCTAAAAGCTCTACTGATGATTCAATAGTTACTTGCTCAGTTTGTTGCCAAGATTTACTATCTACCACTTTATTATCCACTACGGCTTGAGTAAAGCCATAACCATCACGAATTTGTAAGAAGTAAATTTTACCAGACGACCTGACATTAGCCACCCACCCCCGTAAATTAATTTCTCGGCCTACTAAATCCTTCAACTGGGATATATTATGTATGTTCATACTCACTATAAATTTAGCATTTTTTAGTAATTTTGGCAAAAATAAAAGCGACCCTTAAAAAACCAAGGATCATTTAATAATTTTAATGGTTCGCAATTTTATATCATGCAACCTGATCCTGATGGTATAGATAATTTACGATTCTTTTTTTCTTTTTTCTCTCTAATAAAAAGCGAGAGTTGAACATAGCATGAAGCAACTGCTTATCAATACAACAATAACGATAAAAGTATAAGCAGAGTTATCAAATATATTAAGTAAGTTATCATCGTTTGCAGGCATAGCGGTAAAAATTAATAACCAACTAACAAAGGTAAAAAACTGTAAAACTCAGAAATACTCTTTTAAACTTACCCTCGTCATACCACTGCCCGCCAAAAAAATTCCAGGCCACTAAACTAAATAATAAAATCGATAAGCCAACGATAGGAATAAAGTAAGTAAGGATAGCGCCCACCACCATCGAGGTAGAAATTAACATTATTATTTTTTTTAAAGTTCTCTATTTTTTTTCTCCTTTCATTATTTTTTACGTTCCAATGATAGACATTTGTTATTGATTTTTGTTATTAATTTATTTTTTCTCAACTTACAACATCTCCTATTACAAAAGTCAAATTACTATTAATTTTTACTACTAATTGGTAAAAAATACGTCATGTTCAAAACTTTACTTAACTTCTTCCCAAGATAATAATTCGTATTGGTCACTGGTTAAAGGAAAACTGGGTGGGGGTCCATAAAGTAAATTAGTATCGTAATTAATATTGCGTATCTGATAACCAGTACCGTCGGTATAAGCAAAACCATAACGCTGATTACTAGCAATCATTCCGTTTAAAGTAATTTTCTGTCTAAGATAATTAGCCCCACAGCTGGAGTCGTAATAATAACGACCCACCCGCCCGTTTTTAGCTACTAAAGCACCGTCAATTTGCAAATCATCCTCACTGTATAAACCAATATTAATATTCTTTTGAGCCAACAAAGCCAAAGTTTCTTGCCCATCATAAGTGGTATAAAGAATATCATTATTAACCGTGATACTGGTATTGGTGTTGGGTTTTTCTGGAAAACGAGCAGAGGCAATGGTTAATCTGGCGGTCTGCAGGTTGCCTGACACCCAAACATTATCTTCTACAAAAATTAAACCGTTGGCCGGCAAAGGATTATTACTTTGCCAGGTTTCATTTCTAATACTCCAAGTACCCCAGCCATCTTGGCTTGAGTAGCAGCCCCAGCCAGGACTGTATAATTGGGTGATAAGATATAAATCAAAAGTATCGCTGGTTTTAAGAACAATATGGTAACCCAAGCTACCAGAGTTGGCTAAATAAACACCACTAGCCTGGGCATCGGTTTTAATTTGAGCCAGATCAGCTGATAACCCAGGAAAATCTACTGCTGGACTGGGAAATTGACGGCCAGCGGCAAACACATCAGGGCGACTAGGCACAGCTGCTGGCGGCAGAGGATCAACTGGCGATACGTGCGTATGCACGCCAAATTCATTAGCGCCTGAATGGTCGGGGTCGTCATATTTTTCCTTAGCACTAGTAATTAAATTGTGAATTAGACCATCAAAACGAATACCGCCGTTGGAATGTACTGGCCCAAATATTTCTGTACCCGTACCAAAACGCATATCAGCATTGGCTACCACTGCATATTTAGCCAACGAAGGAATAGCCATCTTTACCTTAATAACTCGTTTATGTTCTGGATAAGCAATTGTAGAGCCGGTAGAAGTAATGACTACCAAAGTAGTGCCAACTGGCGGCGGAGTAATCTCTAAACTAAATTGCCCAATCACATTGCCATCTTTATCATAAAACGGATGCACATAAGGTCCGGGTTGACCGGTGCCATCTTGATAATCTTGAGGTGCATGTGCTAAATGCCAGCGATAATAATTAACACCCGCTTCAGCAATTTGAAAAGCTAATTCACTAGCTTGTTTATAACGCACTAATTTCAAATTGGTAACAGACCAATTGGCCAAACCAGTAATCAGTAAAATACTAATGGCACTAAAAACCAAAATTAATATTAAAATTGCTCCTCGGGGATAATGGTTAACAGCCTTCATAAATTATCTTTTAAATTTCGCAAATTAACTTTAGTTGTTAAAAGAAAAGCTGCGGGTGGCAAATCAGGATAACGGTCCACGCTTAACTTAATTTGTATTAATCTTACAGTACTGATATTTACGGGAAAAGTTAAGGGGCTACCTGTGCCTTGATAATTTTCATCAAAATAACTAAAAATATCATCATTACGAACATAGGCCACCGCATCACTAACCTGTTCATTAGCTGGATTATAAGCTAAAGGACTACCACTGGGTTTAAGCACTCCTCGTTTTAAAGTAGTGCCATCTAAAAAATACCTTAAACGTTCTACCAAGCTGTCACTGTCAATATTGCTATAAAAAGTAAGTGAAGTGGCTTGAGCTTCAGCTAAAGCATAAGCGCCAATGCTAGAAATGGAAGTGGTACGCAATTCATTTGCTATTCCTGACACTGTGCGTTTAGCATCCTGCATCTGAATTAAAAAAGCTGATAGCTCTCGATTAGTTTTAAAAACATCAATAGTAAAAGTACCCACGACTATTATTAATAAAACAAAAACAGCTATAGTAATAACTAGTTCCAAAATATTAAAACCCGGGGTAGAAAAAATAGAATTTTTAGGTTGACAGTTAATCATAATTTATTGGGGCAATAATTGAACCTCCCGAGATACCCAATTGGGTGTTAAATAAACTTGAGCAGTAGCAGTTTCGTAACCAGCTAAAGAAATTTCCAAATCATAAACTGCGCTGGATAAACCTGTAAAATAAGCCTGTCCCGGCGGAACACAACCAGAAACAAAAGTAATAGCTATATCAGATAAATTAGGTGTATAACCATCATCAGCAGTAGATAAAAACACCCGATAACGTAAATAACGATCGCCATTATGTGCCGCACTAACTGGTTGCCCGCTGGTAGTATAATAAGTAGCGGCCGTGCCATCAGGGCCAATAAAATTCCACGTGGTATTATCGTTGTTAGTGGCCAGTTGGAATCTTATTGGCGCCTCTCCAGTCTCTGGTGGTTGATCACCTGGTTGCCACTCAATCGTAGTAAAATTGCTAGCAGCTCCGGTATCAAAAGTTGAAGAGATTAATTCGCCACTAATCTCATAACTATTGCCGTGTTTAACTAATTTTAATTCACCTACCGGATTATTAGTTTCTATATTACCATCATCACTAAAATACTTAGTTTCATCAATAAAATTTTCCTGACCACTACCACCTTTCCAATTAGTTTGACGTAAATAACCACGTCCAGTAAGTTTAATTTCTTCGGTGCCGGGCTTGGTCACCTTAACACTAGCACCGCTTAAAGGTAATTGGGTAGCAGTATCGCGCACTACCACATGCAGACTATGAGGATGAGCAGCCTGCACCACTAATTTTAAATCTTGGCTAGAATTAGGTGCTAAATTTAAAGGCATTAAAGGAATGGTGCCTAATAAATCATAAGTATCGCCTAAGAGAGAGGCATAATAAGAATCCCAATCTAAATTACTAACCGTCAGGTTGCCAGCAGCATTAGTAGTTAAATCTTGATCATACTTTAAAACGTTAGGTTCGGTACCAATTAACTTGTTGCCTTTAAGATTAAAATCAACATAAGGCACGGCTGCACAAGTTAAAGTAAGAGAATTTATTGTCAACTGACTAAGCTGATCAATAATTAAGGTTACGTGAGTTACTTGACCAGAAACAACGGTGGCATCAGGCTGACTGGGATTAGGATTATCAGGATCGCCGGGCGGATAAGTTTGGTCTTGAGTATAACCAGTTTTGGTAGCCACTATATGATAACTTTCTGTAGCTGGCGGTACGTCTACTAATTGCAACATGCCATCATTGTTGGTAGTGTCATCAATGGTTAAGCTTGGTACTAAAATATTATTTTCCACATGAATATTAGCTCCCGGCACTGGCTGGCCATTAGCATTAACTACTTGGATAAACAAAGCACCATTATCGCCAGTGGTTTCCAGAAACTTAGGTGCCACCTGGGTAGAAAGTTGTTGGGTGATAAAATTGTCACAAGAAAGACAACTTACCTCTACTACCACTAATTTATAATCAGCCGGCGCGGTGTCGTTGGGTGTGCCGCCAATAACTCCATCAAAAGGGTCATCAACATTACGTATCACATAATGCACTTGCCAATTTTTGCCATCGCGACTAATAGTTTGCCAAGCTGGCAAAACGCCGGCTGGCAAACCACCTTCAATACCAACTTGGGTTTGAGGTAAATTACGAACAATTTCCAAATATTCACTGGCAATAGCTGTGGCTTGCGTCATCAAGCGTGACTTTAAACTAAGTTTAGATAACTGAAGGTAGGTACTATAAATAGCGCTCCCGACACCAGCAAAAATTACTACGCCCACTATTACTTCTATCAAAGTAAAGCCGAGTGCTAGTTCTCTTCTTAATAGAAATTTGCCTAGCATAAACCCTTTTTTATATTAATAAAATCTACCCATAAAAATTGTCTTCTTAATATTGCTCTTCCCAGTGATTTACCTCAATAATAGGACTATCACCAGAATTATAAACAGGGTCTAGGGGCATTAGCACTAAATCTTCATTATAAGTAATACTACAAGTGCCAGTATCATCGCCGTTTAAATTAACATGCCAACCAATAATACCGCCGTTAACAGTAAAATTGGCATTATCCTCAAAAAACATAGTAAAAAAATCAGTGGCATAAAGCAATCCAGAAACAACAACTTGAGCGTTATCTTCAGCGCTAATCAAAGTGGCTAGCTTACTTAACATTCCAGAACCACTGGCGTGGCTATTAATTGTCAATATTTTATCATCCTCTAAATCAATAATAATATTACCGCTAGATACTAATAGGCCGTTAATAGTTAAATTTTTATTGGTCCAAACAGCATTGCCGCTAACGAAAGTAATGCCATTTAAAATAGTATCACTTGGTAAAGCGGCGAATTGCGCAGCAGTATAAGTTTGATCAGCT
>JBBIVB010000004.1:29585-42484 GCA_037439965.1 Candidatus Veblenbacteria bacterium
CGATTTTTATAAGAAGTAAGCGAAGTAGAATCAAAATCTACTTGAGGCATTGGGACTAAAGGCAAACCCTCTTCTTGAGTGCTGTTATTTAATATTAAATTAGCACCAGCATTAACTATAATATTGTTACTGGAAGTAACTTGAGCGTCATTAACTGTAAAATCAGCATGACTAGTTATTTTTAAATCTTGATTGGCGTGTAGAACACCGCCGGTCACGGAACAATTACGCTCCACTGTTAAATTGCCATTTTGCTGACCACCTTGACCACCAGAATAAAAAGACTGCGGCCAAGTAATAGCCGGAGTGATAGCCTTAGCTAATCTAGTTTTAATTACACGCTTTGCTTGCTGGGTACCTAAACTATAAGTAGCAGTCGCAGTAATATCAGCTAAAGCATCACTTAAGCTGGTGGCCGTAACGGTATAAGAACTCTGATCATCAAAGACATTAGAACGAGTAAAAGTTTCGTTAATTAAATTGGAGGTTAAAAATTTGGTTCGCCAATTACTGTCATTTTTAATTTTATAAATAGCTTCGTTAATAGCCGCCTCGGCTAAATAATAACTTTTGCTGGCAGCGCTTTCCTTCTTAGCTATTTTTATTTCGCTAGTTGATTGCTCTAAAAAATAACCGGCCAAGAAAAGTAAAGTACCCATCACTGCTGTAACTAGTAATAAAACAAATCCTGGCTTGTTAGTTAAGATTACGCGAGTTGACATAGCTAGTTAAAGTTATAATTTGATTAGCTTTGGTAAAACTTAAACTAATAACTATATTACCATTGGTAGTGGTGCCGGAAAAATTTAAAGCAGTAATATATTCAGCTACTAAGCGATCCTCAACTATAGTCTGATTAGGCGGATTGCCTAACTCATCTACTTCATTATAAAACACATGGGTTAAAGGGTCGCTAATAAAAGAATAATAGCTTACCTCACGATATAAATCTGTACCATTTAAATAATAACGAATGTATTGTATGGGTTGGGCTTCTAAATTACCATGCCCGTCCTCAAACATAATTTCTGCAGCTGGTAAAATAGTAACGATAGTATTAGCTTGCCTTAATTCGCGAGTTAATCTGTCTAAAATAGCCCTTTCGTTCTGTACTATCTCAGCTCTATTTTCACTTTGATTCTTAACAGTGCGAGACAATAAATAAATAGAATAAATAGCAGTAATGGCTAGAATAACTACTAATATTCCTACCAAGACTTCGGCTAAAGAAAAACCTTGGCGTTTAAACATTTATTTTTTACTCAATAAACTATTAATCGTTAAAGAATTGGTAGCATTAAATTGACCAGGCCACCAAACAGTTACACTAATTTTTTTTAAACCCAAATCACTACCGCTAGGTAATAGTTCGGCATTTACTAAAGTTACAATTGTTTGACGTTCAATATTATAAGCCTGATCTTGGGGGTTGGTAGATAAACGGTGCCTAGCTTCAATAGTGCCTACCTCCACCTCATCATAAGGTTTAACTAAAATATCTTCTAATTCGGATTTAGCATAGTTAGAAGCTAAAGTAGTATATTCAGCTAATTTATTAATTTTCAAAACAAAGGGAAAAATACCAACTACTGCTACTAAAGTTAAAGCTAGAATAGATACAGCTACTAAAGCCTCCAGTAAACTGTACCCTGACTGTTTGTTAAAATTAATTAATTTTAACATAACCTGATGGTTTAATATCTATACTAATAGTTTGGTTGCTAGTATTTTGCAAAACTACTGTACCAGACTGTACTACTGCTCCGTTAGTGGTAAAAATAATCTCATTGTTAGTAAAACCACCCTGGTTCTGCCAAGTAACGCCATTGGTTAATCTTTGCTCTAAAATGATTGTATCACTAGTAGTGCGTCTGATAAGCTCGTAACGATCGGGAATAGACAATAGTTTAACCAAATAAGTAGTTTGTTCGCCAACTGTTCTTTGTTGAGCTAAACGTAAATGTGTGACAAATAATCTAGCCGTGCTTTTTAGCTCCATACTCTGCTGACTTGCCCGAAAGAAAGGGAGGCTAATTAAAGCGGCTACAATAATAATACCTAATACCACTAATACCTCGGTTAAAGTAAAGGCTTTGATTAATATCCTTCTTTGTGACAATTCCGACATAAATTTTATCCTTACCTTTTAAAGTATATCACAATTACTTATTTATGGTCATTTATTTTTGATAGCTTTAATAAAGCAACCACAAGGTTTATGTTTTAAAATTGTTTTCTGCTCTACTAAAATATGAACAAAAACTTTTTGCATTTTTTTACCTTTGGCTAATTTTTTATCTAAGGGCGATAAATGTTTGTAATTACGCTTTATCATTTACTTTACTAATAACTGATGACACTTACATAAAGCAGATAATTTACCTGCCCATCTTTTAGTTTCCGGATGATGGCGGTAAGCTTTTTTATCTTGAGTTAAAATAACCCACAAAGCATAAAATTCACGATGCTCTCATAATAAATACTGTCGACAAAGATAGCTTGGCTTAATATCCTAGATTCTCATAATCTTTAGATTTTATTTCACTGCCATAATGAAAAAAGGCAGCGTGAATAACAACGGAAAATATCATCGTCACTAGGGTCAAAATAAAAAATATTTCGGCCACCGCGGACAATAAAAGCATTGTAAACTGCTTTAAAATTATTAATAGGGAGCTTATTAGAAAAAAGAAATTTAACACGGTCAATAGATAATTTATGTTGCCCGCGCTACCTTTACCCTAAAGCAACAAACCAACCGTACCGCCAGCTGCGACTTAACAATTCTATCAGCTTCATAAACTCCACTAAAAAAATCACTGTGATTAACAATAAAACTCAAGCAATGTTAAGACAACTATTAACAACACTCACACCCCATAAAATAACTAAAAATAACATAATGTCACGCAAACCGTCCAGCATACCTCCTAGCACTGTTACCTTATTACTTACCCCAGCCACCATACCATAATAATTTTTGCTTAGTTACCAACAAAAGCATCGGCCAGTGAAGTGCTAAAGGCGATGATAAAAATTATCCAAGTTTGCCAGTGCAAAATTAATCCTAAAGCCAGCAATAAAACCAAAAACAAATCAAATAAAGTAATGGCGTTAGGACTTAAATGACAACTAATTAAAAAATTTGTTAAGCCCCTACCCCAAGCATCACGATAAGTTGTTTCTGTTTTATTAAACCAAACGGCCAACGATACTGGGTAAAACTAAAAACCCAATTAGCTAAATTATAAAATAAATTGTGATAATTAATAAAACATTCGCTACCAACATCTCTTTTATTATATTTTAACAAAAGTAAAGCTTAATTAAAAACTTGGCTAGAAACAAAAAGCATTTTATACTAAAACAGTATATGAAACGCCCAGAGTTAACTATAGTCATACCGACTAAAAATGAAGAAAATTATATTGGCAAACTACTAAATTCTTTATTGCAACAGGATTATTTAGCCAATACCGAAACCCCAATCATTGTGGCTGATGCTCATTCTACTGATAAAACTAGAGAAGTAATTTCGGGCTATCAAGAAAAACTCAATATAAAAATAGTAGAAGGCGGATTGCCTTCTTATGGCCGAAATCAGGGAGCTAAAAACTCGGATTCTGATTTTATTTTATTTGTTGACGCTGATATTGAAATTAAAGATCCAACTCTAATCACTAGAGCAATAAATTTAATAAAGAAAAAAAATCTGGACTGTGTTACTACTTATTTAAAATGTCCAGCTGGTACTTGGCTTGATAAACTTATTTATTTTCTAAATAACATAATACAATTCTTTTCTCGTTTAGTGGCACCTTATGCCTCGGGTATGTTTATTTTATTTAGACAGCAAAAATTTAATGAACTAGGCGGTTTTGATGAAAAAGCGTACTATGCGGAGGATTATCTTTTAACTAAAAAAGTTGCCTTTAAAAAATTTGGTATAATCAAAGGGCATATCATCGTCACCAATCGCCGCTTTCAAAAAACCGGCCGCTGGACTGTAGTAAAAATGTTTCTGCATACTGCTCTTAAATCTTGGGATAAAAAACATTTTTATCGTTACAGAAAAGGATATTTTGATTAAGAGTGTAAAACTAAAATTTTCTGATATACTTTTTCGTAATTATCAACCATTCGTTCAGCAGTAAAATTTTCTTCTACCCATTTTCGGCAATCTTCCCTTTTAATTTTATGGATATCTTTTACTGCTGCTACAGCTTGCTTTAAATTATCCAAAACAAAACCAGTTTGGTTATTTTTAATTACTTCCAAAGCCGAACCCCTCTTAAGCGTGATAACCGGCGTACCGCAAGCCATTGCTTCTATAAAATACAAACCAAAAGGCTCTTCCCATTGCAGGGGGGCAATTAAACCACGCGCATTCCTTAAAAAATCGCTTTTTTCATTCTGAGTTATTTCTCCTAAAAACTCTATTTGATTATTGTCAATTAGGAATTTTATTTCTTTTTCAAAAAATTCTTTATCTACCTCATCTACCTTGGCTGCCATCTTTAATTTAATGCCAGCTTTTTTAGCTATCTGTATGGCTTGTAACGGTCCTTTTTCAGGAGACATTCTACCTAAGAAAGCAAAATAATCTTTAGGTTGGTCATTAAATTTTAAGGCACTTACATCAATGCCGTTGTAAACCGTGGCTACATAATTAAGTTCTGTTAAAGGTTTCCTTTGAGAATTACTGATGGTGACAAAGTTAGAGCTTTTAAACTGACTATAAACAAATTTTTGATAATCAATGTTTAAAGGTCCATGTAGGGTGGTTACTATCGGCGCCCGGAATAAAGAAACAAACGGCAAAAATCGCCAACCGATATGATTATGAATAATATCAACATCAAACTTAATTAATTTTTCTACTATTTTACTAATACCAATATACTTTATGGCTTCTCTTTTTTTTAAATCTGATGCATAGGGCTCTCTTCTGATGGCTCGCGGAAAAATAGGTATTAATTTAGCAGGAGTTTTAGAGTTTCCAGTGGCGAATAAAAAAACTTCATGCCTTTTTTGGGATAAAATTTTTGCTAAATAAAAAACAATAAGCTCAGTACCTCCATATTTTAATGGCGGCACTTCCTCCTCAAATGGTGCTAATAAAGCTATTTTCATAATTTAGTTATTAATTTATAAATATCATTAATCTTAGCTGCGATATTTTTCCAAGAATAATTTGCTACCACATCACGGTAAGCATTATCTACTAAAGTTTTAGCTAAGTCTGCTGATTTTCTAATTTGCAACACTTTCTCTTTTAAATCCAGCGGATTGCGAGGTTCAAAAAGTAAGCCGTTTTTGCCATCCTGAATAATGGTTGTCAGTCCTCCTACTCTAGAAGCCACTATTGGTACCTTACAAGCCTCTGCCTCAAGTGCTACTAAGCCAAAAGGCTCATAATATGAAGGAATTACAAAAACATCTGCCGCTGAATATAATAAAGGTATCCTGCCGTTATCAACCCTGCCCATAAACCGAACTAAATCTTTTACACCTTCTTCCTCAGATTTTTTAAAAAGTCTTTGATATTCTTTAAAATCATCAACATTTTTTTGTTTACCATAAATACACCCTCCTACAATAATCGCTTTAATATTAGGTAGATCATTTTTTAATAATTTTACGGCACTGATCAAAGTACCGATACCTTTTCGCCACTCTAATCTTCCCACATAAAGCAAAATAAAATCTCCCTGATTAAAACCCAATTTATCCCTTGCTTTATCCTTAGGGGTATTAACAAACTGCCTTAAATTAACCCCACCGGGAACCACTCTGATTTTTTCTGGCGGAGAATGATATAGATTAACCAAATCATTTTTCTCTGTTTCCGAAAGGCTGATAATTAAGGAGGAGTGATTTATAATATCCTTCTCTAAAGTAATTCTTTTTTCTTGTATATCTTGATTTTCTTTATTCATCAAATATTTTTTCTTAGTGTTGAATCTAACTATACCTATCGAATGAAAATTCTCAATAAATGGTATAGAAAATTTTTCCTTTGCTCTAAGTGCCATCCAACCACCATCCCAATGGTGCCCATGAAATAAAATGTAGGGATTCTTAAAATCAATAAAGGTAAGAAAATTATTAAAAAATTGAGGGAGAATAGAAAAAATATCGTTTTTTGTAAGGTAACTAGTTGGTCCTCCTTTTAATCTTATTACCCGAGAACGTTTTCTAAAATTAACTAATGGTTTTTTATGAAGGCTATCTAATCTAGTAAAAACATCTATTTGCCAATCAAACTTTTCTAACTCTTCCACCAAACGATGAATATATATATTCTGCCCACCGCTCTCTTGACTACCTAATAAAGCCAGTGGGTCAGAATGGACACTAAACATCGCTATCCTCTTTGAATTATTCAAATTGTCCATACTTCTATTCTATCAAGTAACTTACCCAAATATCAACTGTGTTTTTAAAACCAAATAAATCCGCTTTAGCGTAAAGTCCAGTCGCCATCAACTATAATAGTCTGACCAGTAATGTAACTGGCTTGATTAGAAACTAAAAAAGTTACTGCTCTGGCAATATCGGCAGGCAAAAGCCTATACGCACTAAGGATATCGCAGCTACGGTTTGCTTTTTACTTCTTCGGTCGTACCTTGGCTAGCACCACCAGGAGTATCTATAACACCAAGCGCTACAGTATTAACAGTAATTTTCTTATCAGTTAATTCTAAAACAAAACTCTAATCATACTATTAATGCCAGCCTTGGAAGCACAATAACGAATCAAATTAACAAAAGAAACCATGAAATAAATATCTATTATCCGGCCACCTTCCGGCATTACTTTAGCCACAGCTTGAGAGTATAAAAAATACTTTTTAAATTAACTGACATTACCTTGTCCTATTCAGCTTCGGTCATTTCCATAAAAGACACAAAAGGATAAATACCAGCGTTATTTACTAAATATACAACAAGCCAAAATCTTTAATAATTTTCTTAATCATTTCATCAACTTACTCTTTTTTACACATCACATTTAAGTTATTATTTTCGCTATGCTAGCTAAAGCTTTTTCGTCAATATCAGCAATAAGCCACATTGCAGCCTTCACTAGCTAAAGCCAAGGCAATACCACGACCGATTCTTTTACTGGCACAGGTAACTAAAGCGACTTTATCTTTTAACATCATATTTAAAATTTATTTTAAAATTTAATAATTAATACACTTAAATTAATACGCTTATATTATAACAAACTAAATGGCTTAGAAAAATTAATATAGATTTTTATCAACTAAGCTCCACACCTTGAACGAAATCCGAACTTTCTTTCGCGAAAATCCGGACGCAGACTTCTAATGCCGTACCTTCGGCGCGGTGAGCAAACGGGCAAAAAGAAAAGGGAGTCTGTAGAAAATGAATTTTTGCTCACTTACTTTGTCCGCTGAGGGGCGAAGCCCCGAGGTGGTGAACTCGTATCATCCAGTCTAACCCTAGGGGCTAGATTCGAACTAGCGATATCCGCCTTAACAAAGCGAGGTTGTACCAACTCAATTACCCCAGAACACGGTTGATAAAAATTATTAAAAACCGGCCTCATTATAAAGACCGATCTCTTAAATTACGAAAGAATACCACTCCCTAAAGCCGATTATTATTGTTATTAACTATTAACTTCTGATATATCATAAGTTAAACCACTTTAACTTAACTTGCTGATGGCGTCAAAGTGGTTTTATTTAATAATCTTTTAATCAATAAACTAACAATTAAAGCTACTAAAAATATTACTGAACCGATAAAACACGGGGTGGTAAATGGATTGGTCATTAACTGCCCAGAACAACCAATGGTCGGCCGGCCTTGGTTAGCTAAAAATTTATAATAAACATAACCAAAATTGCTCCAAGCAAAAAGCACGCTGGCAAATAATAACCAGACTAACCTTTTTTGCTGAACTATCTGACGGTCGCTTATCATTCTAATAATATATATTGACCAAATAAGCGCTGCCAGAAAAGCAAAAGCTCCATAAAAACAAGGTGTAGTGACTGGATTAGGTACTATACAATCAGAAACTTTAAAATAAGTTCCTTCAATAGCATAAAATCTAGCAAAATCATGATACACTGTGTACCAAGCAAAGATAGTGCCAGCGACTAAGATTAAAATCTGCAATAATAACAATTTCTTCATAAAATAATTAGGGGTTAATTTTAATAATATGTATGTTTCAATATATTATCTACGGAAAATTTTAGCAAAAATTGACTTGATAGCCTCTACCATTAAACTTATAACACCTGCCAATAATACAATCATTAACCAATCTAAAATACCCAAAGGTACGGTATGTAAAGCTTGTTGTAAAAATGGCACATAAACAACAGCTAATTGGAATAATAAAGCTACCACTAATGCCATAATCAGAAAAGGATTATTCCAACTTCTTTTATGCCAAATAGAAAATCTCATTTGTTTACAATTTAAAGCATAAAACAAAGAAGTTATCACCAACAAAGTAAATACCAAAGTCCGAACATACATTTCATTTCCAGAAGTATACCAAATCAACATAAATAAATACAAAGCCACCAGTCCTCTAATAGTCCCCATAAAAGCAATCAGCCATACTCTTTTTTTATCCAAAATAGGTGAAGATAATTTAATCGGCGGTTCAGACATCGCTTCCGGACTTGGAGGTTCAACAGTAAAAGCTAAAGCTGGCATACTATCGGTAACTAAATTAATCCATAAAATCTGTGTAGCTAAAATAGGCAAAGGTAAAGCTTCGTGCCAAACAGCACCAATAAAAAAAGAACCCAACACCACCATCGTTTCAGAAAAACTATCGGACAAAACATATAAAACCATCTTGCGAATATTTTGATAGATAGTTCTACCTTCTTCAATCGCACTAACAATGGTGGTAAAATCGTCATCTAATAATACCAAGTCGGCTGCTTCTTTAGCTACATCACTCCCTGAGCCTAAAGCCACGCCAATATCAGCAGATTTTAAAGCCGGGGCATCATTAACACCATCACCAGTCATCGCCACCACATCACCACGAGCCTGGAAAGCATTTACAATTCTAGGTTTGTCATGTGGGGTGGCGCGGGCAAAAATACTCAACTTGTTTAATCTTTTTTGTAAATAAGAATCTTCCCAGCAAACTAGTTCTCCGCCTTCCACTATATTATCGTCACCGGCTGGTAAATTTAATTCCCGAGCTACAGCTTGAGCTGTAAATTTATTATCACCGGTAATAACCACCACCTGAATCCCCGCCTCTTTAGCTAGTTGTAAAGAATGGGCTACTTCGGGACGAATAGGATCTTTAATACCAACCATTCCCAAGAAAACAAAATCAGTATCTAAATTTTGCACCTGTGATAATTTTTTAGCTGGTTGATCTAACCTGCGATAAGCAAAAGCTAAGGGACGCAAACCTTGGCTGCTAAAAAAAGCCATTTGTTCTAAAATTTTAGATTTTGTTTCTTTAGTCAATTTTTTTTCTTGCTTGGCTAATTGATAATAATGACTTCTTTCCAAAACTGCCTCTGGAGCACCTTTAAGATATACCCAATACTCATGATGATGATTGTAATGTAGGGTAATCATAAATTTATGCTCGGCATCAAAAGGAATTTCATCTAAACGTTGATAGAAATTACGCAAAGTTATAATTGATATGCCAGATTGTACAGCCACTAATAATAATGCCTTCTCGGTTGGATTACCATTAATTATCCATTCCTTCAGTTCATCCTGTGGATTCTCTATATAAGCATCAGAAGCCAGCACGCCAACTTTTAATAATTCACTCATCACACTGCCGTCGGCTAAATCTTCCGAAAATTTTCTTTTACTCTCATTAAAAGTCCAAACTAACGCCACCTGCATCTGTCCTGAAGTTAAAGTGCCCGTTTTGTCTGTACAAATTACTGTGGTACTACCCAAAGTTTCGGTTGCTATTAACTTTCTAACTAAACCTCGCCGCGCTAAAATACGCTGCATGCCTAAAGCTAAAATGGCGGTTAAAACAATGACCAATCCCTCAGGCACTGCCGAAACAGCAATAGCTATAGCGGTGGTAAACATCTGAATAGTATTGAATCCTAAAAGGACGCCAGAGAAAAAAACAATCAGACAAGTAATTACCACTACTACGCTAATACCTTTACCTAAGCCGGCCAACTTTTTTTGTAAAGGCGTTTTACCTCTTTCTGTTTCAGTAATTTCCTTAGCTATTTTACCTAATTCAGTATTAAAACCAGTATCAACTACTATGACTGTTGCTGTGCCTGATACTACTTGAGTTCCTAAATAAACCATGTTAGTTCTTTCAGCCAAAACTACTCCGGATAAAATCTCCCCGGCACTCTTAACTACTGGCATTGATTCTCCGGTTAAAATTGCTTCATTAGTTTGCAAGGAATAACTATCAATAATGCGAGCATCAGCTGGTACTCTATCGCCGGCCCGTAACTCTACTACATCACCTATTACCAGCTCATTAGCGTTGACCGTATGCAACTCTCCCCCGCGCCGCACTACTGCCTGATAAGAAATAACTTTATTTAACTCATACAAAGCTTTTTCTGCTCGGCGTTCCTGGATAAAACCTAAAATAACATTAACAATTACTGCCAAGATAATTACCAAGGCATCTATATATTCACCTAGTAACAAAGTTACCAAACCAGCAAGAACTAAAATAACTATTAATACATTTTTAAATTGGTCCCAAAAAATAAAACCAGCGCTAGACGGTTTTTTATGTGGTAATTCATTCAAGCCATATTTAACTAGCCGTTTCTCCACCTCTGATTGTGGTAAACCTTCTGAATTAGAAGATAACAAACTAAAAACTTTGTCCAAAGGCAAACTATGCCACAATTGTTTATCTGATTTTATTATATTCTGTTTATCCATGAGGCTATCTTATATTATAACAAATTCGCCCCGCTTAAAGAGGCGAGGCGAGATTTAATTAACTTTTACCAATATTTGTCCTACGGCCGCGACCCGGATCGTGAAAAGGTGTATTTTTTATTTTCTTAGTATATTCCGCCTGCCGAACTTTAAAAGTTGAAGGCGTGCGATACCGTGTCATTTGCTTATTTGATTTACTTGCATAATTACGCATATTTCGTAGTCTTAATTAAAAGCAACACTTTGACATTATACTATAAAAAGTTTATTATGTCGTATGATACCATATGAATATGGGTCTGTAGCTCAGCGGTAGAGCGCCGGCCTTTTAAGCCGGGCGTCGAGGGTTCGATTCCCTCCAGACCCACCAAAATCTGACTTTCGGAAAATTGACCGACTTTTTGATTAGCCGCGCGGAGCGCGGCATAAGCATTTTCCCCCGACAAATCCTCTCCGCTCGGCGCGGTGAGCCGCGCCTCGCGGTTGGCCAAAACGAGGTTCGTCTCCCGTGCGATTTTAATTCTGTCTCGCATTTGCTTTGCCCAATAATTGTATGAGCATGAACAACTACAAATACTTTCTCTACGCCCGCAAGTCCACCGATGTGGAAGATAAACAAGTGCTTTCGATTGAAGCACAGATCACAGAATTGCGCGCCTTTGCCAAGCAAGAGGGTTTGCATATCGCCGAGGAATTTATTGAAAAACAATCCGCGAAAGTTATTGGTCGTCTAGTGTTTAACAAAATGATTTCGCGGATTGAACGAGGCGATGCAAACGCTATCCTTGCTTGGCACCCGGACAGATTGGCGCGCAATTCTGTTGACGGAGGAAAGATTATCTACCTGCTTGACGGCGGTGGACTTGCGGACCTGAAATTTCCGCAGTTTTGGTGTGAAAACACCTCACAAGGCAAGTTCATGCTCAATATCGCCTTTGGGCAAAGCAAATAT
The DNA here is from genome assembly GCA_037439965.1 of Candidatus Veblenbacteria bacterium. Classification (GTDB taxonomy): domain Bacteria; phylum Patescibacteriota; class Patescibacteriia; order Veblenbacterales; family UBA10138; genus JBBIVB01. The sequence goes on from JBBIVB010000004.1 coordinate 41,455, forward strand.
TATGTGGATTCGCTTGCCGAAAATACGAAACGAGGGTTGCGCCAAAAAGTGAGGCGCGGAGAATATCCCTGCCTTGCGCCAATCGGATATATCAACGATGTGCGAACAAAAACTGTGGTCGTGGACAAGAAACGCGCCTCGCTCATTCGCAAAGCATTTGAGCTGTACACCAAGAACGGAAGCCGACTTGAGGACATCTCAAACTTTTTGGCGCAATCCGGCATTCATTCCAAAAACGGCAAGCGACTCCACCGAGACAGAATTACTTTTATCCTTTCCAATCCGTTTTATTACGGACACTTTCGCTATGGTGGCGAAATCCACGAAGGCAAGCACCAGCCAGTCGTCTCAAAGAAAATTTTTGATAAGGCGCAGGAAGTTTTGAAACAAAGAGGCAGACCGCACCACAAACAGAAAAATGAACCGCAACCTTTTTGCGGCCTGCTTTCCTGCGCCTCATGCGGAATGATGATAACTGGCGAATACAGGGTTAAAAAGCAAAAGAACGGCAATGTTCACGAATACGTTTATTATCATTGCACCAAGAAATCAAAATTGAAATGTCCCGAACCTTGTATTCGCCAAGAGGAATTGGATCGCCAGTTATCATCTCTTATTCAAAAATTTTCTTTGAGACCGGATTGGGCGGCGGAACTGACCACCATGCTTGAAAAAGAGAAAACCGAAGCCGCCCAATCCGCAACCGCTTTTGTTCACGAAGCCGAAATCAAAATCCGCGCCATACAAACGAAACTCCAGCGACTTCTGGACGGCTATTTAGAACAAGACATTGAACGAGAAACTTATCGCGAAGAAAAAGCAAAACTACTTTCCGAAAAGAAGTCGCTGGAGGAACAATCAGCCCGTCTTGAACAAAAGTGGACTGGCTGGCTCGAACCTATGGCGGAATGGATAAAAGAGGCAGGAAACCTGCCTGAAATCGCGTGGGAGAGCAACCTTTTTGCCAAAAAGGTTGCCGCCAAAGAAATCTTTGGCTCGAACCTCGTTTTGGCCAACCGCGAGGCGCGCC
>JBBIVB010000005.1:0-32981 GCA_037439965.1 Candidatus Veblenbacteria bacterium
TCCGCCCGCCGAGCCCAGCCAGTTCCGTTCGGATATTTTCAAACAGACACCGCCAATTTTCAGAATTCGCATTTTGGGCGATTGTTGCCTCGCCCCAAAACTCCAGTTTTGTAAATTGGCGGTACCTTTTGGACAAAATCCGAACTTTCTTTGAACAAAATCTCGACGCAGACTTTTGATTGTCGCCCGTAGGGCGGCAATCCCGCCCAGCGTTTCCGCTCGCCTGACGGCGAGCAAAACAGAAAAATTTTCTTAACATTATCTATGCCGGGACGTTTGCTTCCAGCGAGATCAGACCGATTGACGATCTTGCTCTGATTGAGCTGGATGCGGAACTGCTTTTGCGTCTGGCGGAAAAGCCGATGTCGGTCAAGGAATTCCAGCAAGCAGGCGGCAAAATCACTTCAAGGATTGAACTGCCTGACAATGGAATACTCAAACCGATCGGTACGGCCATCGCCATTACTCGTTGCTTAAAAGCAGGAATAATCACTCCTCAGATACTGGAATGAAAAGGGGGAAAAGCCATGAAAATCGTAAGGCTGGAAAACACCAGCTTCGGCTTTTCCTCCCTGCGAGAGGATGAAGTCGATAAGCTGGTGGAGTTCGATTCTAAAAGCGGAGCATTGAAGGTTTATGCCTTGCAATCTCCGCGACGAATTCCTTTTGGTGCAGAGAAAAACACGGCTCTGCTTAGCGAGATTCTTGGTCAAAACTTGGGCGAGGACATAGTGCGGGTTATTCATAATCCGCCCGTTCCAAACGCGTATTCAGCGCCGTTCAAGATTTACCTTGACATCACGCTAACGTGTTCCCTTCGTGGTTTTGTGGAAAGTTGCTAAACTAGAGCATAAGATATAGTTTATTGTCTTATTAGTAGCAAACACGGTAGCTATGCTGGAAATTATCTACATTTTCGGTATAGCTAAAAAATACGAAACCAAACAAGTATTACCACAAAATTAAATTTTACCTCAAATTCTCTCTCAAAAGCTAATTACTATATTCAGCTTAATTTATGCAAAATAAATTATTAGCAAGTTCGTTTTTTAATGCCCTATTCACTGTTTTATACATAGCGCTGGTAGCGGCGTTGATGTCTTATGGTCATAAAATATTTAGCCCGGGTCCTGAAATTTTAACTGGTATAGCAGTATTATCGCTATTTGTGCTATCGGCTTTAATTACCGGGATGCTGGTTTTAGGAAAGCCAATTTATCTTTATTGGGAAGGTCAAAAAAAAGAAGGGGTTAAATTATTGATTTGTACCACCCTGTGGCTTGTAATATTTACTTGTTTTATTTTTATTTTTTTAACCTTAACCTAATTATATATAAATAACCGCATTAACACTTAATCTTTAGATTAAGCAGTGTTATGCTGTAATTGGTTTATGCGACAAGCGGTATTATATAAAAAATTAACTAAACAAATGGTAGAATGCCAAGCTTGCTCTTGGCACTGTAAAATTACACCAGAACAAACTGGTATTTGCGGGGTCAGGAAAAATATTGGGGGAGAATTATATTTAATGGTTTATGGACACCCTGTCAGTGTAAATATTGACCCAATAGAGAAAAAGCCGCTGTATCATTTTTTACCCGGCAGTAAAATTTTCTCTTTAGGCACAGTGGGCTGTAACTTTGGTTGTCTTTTCTGCCAAAACTTTGATATTTCCCAAATTACCAAAGTCAAAGAAGAGGCTAAAAATTATTTTGCTGATTTGGAGGAAGAAGAATTAACTCCTAAAAAAATTGTTGACTTTTGTCTAGAAAAGAAAATTCCGTCCATTGCTTTTACTTATAACGAACCAGTAATATTTGCTGAATACGCAGTAGAGGTAATGAAATTAGCTAAGCAACATAACATTTATGGTGTATTTGTTTCTAATGGCTACGAAAGTAAAGAGTCTTTGGATTATCTGGATAATTATATAGATGCTTATAATATTGATTTAAAATCTTTTGATCCTGAATTTTACAAAAGTATCTGTAAAGCCAAATTAGAGCCGGTTTTAGAAAATATTAAAGAAATATATCGGCGCGGCAAATGGTTAGAAGTTACCACTTTGGTTATCCCCGGAAAAAATGATTCAGCTGAAGAATTAAAAGATATTGTAAGCTTTCTAAAAAATATCTCAAGCAACATTCCTTGGCACGTTTCAGCCTTTTATCCAACTTATAAAATGCTAGAGGTGCCAGCTACGCCCGAAGAAACTTTATTCCGCGCTTATAATATAGGAAAAAAGGTGGGACTAAATTATATTTATACTGGCAATATCCAAGATTCAAGATATAACAATACTCTGTGTCCTAAATGCAATACGTTAATTATTGAACGTGATGCTTTTTATCATACTAAAGCACACTCTAACGATGGTATCTGCCCTAAATGTCATAATAAAATAACAGGAATATGGAAATAAGACAACCAAATGTAGCCGGCTCTTTTTATCCCGGCCATAAAAATGAATTGGAAACGATGGTGAAGGAATTTTTTAATAAAGCTCGAACGCCAACTAAATTTGATACTAAAAAAATAACCGCTCTGATCTCTCCGCATGCGGGCTATATTTACTCCGGCATAGTAGCGGCTAGCGGCTATAAGTTGCTTGCCGGAAAAAAATATAAAAATATTATTGTTTTAGGGCCTTCACATTTTGCCGGCTTTGAATTTGCGGCTTTAGATAATACTGAAGCTTGGATGACTCCTTTGGGAACAATCAAATTAAATTCAACATTGATAAATAAAATAAATGATGGCGTAAATTTAAAAATAATGCCGCAAGTTTTTGAACAAGAACATTCACTAGAAGTGCAATTGCCTTTTTTACAAACAGTCTTGAATAATTTTTCTTTCGTGCCTATACTTTGTGGACAAAATCTAAATCATCAAGCTATCGCCTATGCTATCTCTTCAGTTATAAATGATGACACTTTAGTGGTAGCAAGTTCGGATTTATCACATTATTTACCGCTTAGCGAAGCTGGAATTAAAGATAAAAAGTCAGTTCAAGCGATTTTAAGTTTAGATTCTAACAAACTCACAAATAATTTAGATGCTTGCGGGCAAGAAGGTATTATAATACTTAATGAGCTAGCGAAAATTAAATCCTGGAAAGCTAAGTTAATAGATTGGTGTACCAGCGCTGAAACTTCGGGTGACGCCAGTGCAGTAGTTGGCTACGCTAGCATTATCTATACCACTTAAAAAGTATGAGGGAAGAAGATAAAAAAATATGCTTACAGTTAGCTAAGCAAGCTATTGTTAGTAAATTTACTAAAGAAAAAATTGTTATTAACGAAAAATTGTTACCAGCTAGTTTAAAAAATAAACAAGCTTGCTTTGTAACATTAACTATTGATGGTAATTTACGCGGCTGTATCGGGCATATCTTACCAATACAATTATTATGGCAAGATATAATAGAAAATGCGCAAGCTGCTGCTTTTCAAGACCCTCGTTTTCCACCGCTGACTCAAGATGAATTAAAAGAAATTAAAATTGAAATTTCTATTTTAGATAATCCGCAAAAATTATCTTACTCAACTATTTCTGAATTACTTGATTATTTAAAAAATAACAAACCTGGAGTAATTATTAAACAAAGAGAACGACAAGCTACTTTTCTACCACAAGTCTGGGATGAATTACCAAACCCAGAAGAATTTTTAACACATCTTTGCTTAAAAGCAGGATTAACGCCAGACGCCTGGCAAAGAGAATTGATTATAGAAATTTACAAAGTAGAAAAAATAAGCTAAGATACTTAAAATTATAATTTTTAAATTTTGAATTTTTAGTATGTCATTTCAAGTAGGTATTGTTGGCTTGCCTAATGTGGGTAAATCCACTTTATTCAAAGCTTTAACTAGAAAATCAGTCGTGATTGAAAATTATCCTTTTGCCACCATTGATCCTAATGTGGGAGTAGTAGAGGTTCCTGATGAACGTTTGGCTAAATTAACAACTATCTCAAAATCGGAAAAAACAATTCCGACTACTATTGAGTTTGTGGATATTGCTGGTTTGGTTAAAAATACTCATCAGGGTGAAGGTTTGGGTAATCAATTTTTAGCCAACATCCGCGAAGTAGATGCCATAGTGCAAGTAGTGCGTTCTTTCAGCGATCCTAATATTATTCATATCTCAGGAAAAGTTGACCCGCAAAATGATGCTGAAGTGGTTAATGTAGAATTAGCTATGGCTGATCTGGCCACAGTACAAAAAAGATTAGCTGCGCTGCTCCCTAAAGTGCGTAGTGGTCAAGATAAGGACCAACAAAAAATAGTTTCTTTTTTACAAAAACTGGAACAGCATCTTAATAAAGGATTGCCAATACGAACACTAAATTTTTCTGATTTTACTGAAGAAGAAAGAAAATTAATTAAGGAACTTTCTTTACTCACGGCTAAACCACTGCTTTACGTAATAAATACTGATGAAAATGAGACTGCCAAAATAAATCTAAAGCCCCAGATTTCAATTTCTGCTAAACTGGAAGCAGAATTGGCTGATTTAGAGCCAGCAGAAGCCAAAAAAATGATGGCGGAATTAAATTTGGCAGAATCAGGTTTAGATAAATTAATCCGCGCTAGTTATAAACTATTAAACTTAATAACCTTTTTTACTTCTGGGCCAAAAGAATCGCGCGCTTGGACTATCACCCGCGGCACTAAAGCTCCCCAAGCCGCAGGAGTAATTCATACTGATTTTGAACGAGGTTTTATCCGCGCCGAGGTTACTTCTTATCAAGATTTTGTAAATTGTAATGGCGAGGTTGGCGCTAGGGAGGCTGGAAAATTAAGGGTTGAAGGCAAAGAATATGTAATACAAGACGGAGATGTATGCTATTTTAGATTTAATGTATAAAAAATAATCTTGAAAACTAAAAATCAGGCGGTGGCCATTTGTCAACGTCTGATTTTTAAAAAATGATTTTACTTTTATTCAGTAAGACTCAGTTCATTTACTTTTAGCCAATCGTTTTCATTGAAGACGCTGATTTCGTTATCGCCTATAATATACAAATAATCATTCAAATACAAAGCGCGACGCGCTGAAATATCGCTTACCGCCTTTACCATTTCTAATTTATCGTCTTTATAAGAAAAAACATAACCGCCTCTGCCGCCCGGGATAAAGAAAATGGTGTGTTTAGGGTCTTGCAAAAAAGCATGATGAGTGGATTGAATCTCCGACCAAGAATCGTCTAATGAATACTTGGCTATTTCTTTGGGATTTTTAGGGTCAGACACATTAAATAGCGAAAGTTTAACTTTCCAACTTTCCTGCCCTACCCCTAAAATTATGTTATCAGCCAAAGGATGCAAATAAGAAGAATATCCCGGAATCTTTAACTCGCCAGCCAGTATCGGCTTTCTGGGATTAGCTAGATCCAACACATAAAAAGGATCGGTTTGTCTAAAAGTCACTACATAACCTTTGTCTTGCATAAAACGAACCGAATAAATGCGTTCTGTTTCTCCTAAATTCTGCACCGAACCCAAGGTGTTTAATTTTTTATCCAGAATATAAACATCACTTACACTCTCTATATTGCTAAAACCCCAAAACCAACTGCTACCTAAAGTGGTAGCAATGCGCAAATTACCTTGATATTCATCTAAAGAAAATTGATTTAAAGGTGTGCCGGGTACGCTGACTGAAGCTGTAACTTGTAAATCTTTGGCAGCCACCTTAATAATGCCAGTTTGTTCTAAATCCCGCTTATGGCTTTCGGCATAACTTGAAACTTGGTTGGTAAAATTATTCTCCAATTTTAACCGCTCGTCGTTGGATAAAGAATTTTCTAATTGCTGCCATAATTTTTGAAATTCCGCCATTTTAGCTTCTAAACTAATATCATAAGTGCGTAATTTGCTGAGTTTATCTAAAAACCACCGGGGAAATAAATTACTGGTGTTTTTTACCGCGCCATAAATAAACTCAAAAATATCACCAGGATAAGAATAGGTAATATAAATATTATCACCCGACATATAAACTATTGAAGTATCAGTCGAGCCAACAAAAGAAACTGCTTTATTTTCCTGCCCGGTCGCAGGATTAAAAGAAGTTACAGTGTAGGTTACATCTGCTGGTGTGATTAAAGTAGGATGATAAACCATGTTGCAAGGAATTATAAGCTCTTGTTCGCCAAATAACAATGGTTTAATTGGACAAGGGGAATCGTATTTCACATAACTTCTAGTAACTAAATAAACTTGGTTTTGATAAAGCCGAGCGCTAACCAATTGGTGATTTTCCTGATATTTGATTTCCCATTTTTTATCAGGCTTTTGAGGATTAGCCACATCATAACCTACAATTTTATCATTAGCAAAAACTAATAATTTATCGCCAACTAGTAATAAATTGCCGTTGACATCCTCAATATTAGCTAATTCAGCCAACTCTGCCGGCGGCCAAGCTTTAATTGATTTAACAGCAGCCTGATACTGCCGCGGCATTATTTTTTGGTCAGGAACAAATGAAGGCGTCTCCCTTAAAACATAATATCTTTGCTCGGGAGAAAAATAAATTTGCCTGCCATCAGTTTTAACAATATCTGGTTCATCAATACCTAATACTTGCACATTGGTTTCGGAAATTCTGTCAGCTGCTAGCAAGGGGGCTAGACTAGTATCAGTTTTTAATTCGCCTAAACCGGCATTAACTCCTTGTTCTAAGGCTAAAGGAGCGGCTATGGTGCCGGTTCGTGCCATCCCGCTATAAATACCACTGGCATAATTTTCTTGTGCTTTAGTTAAATAATTTTTAAAATCTTCTGCTGATTTAAAAGTAACTAAAGAAAAATCACCACTAGTTATTACCTGCTGGCCTTCAGGTCTCGTAAGATAAGGAAATTGCGGCTGTAAAATTAACTGACCAGTTAATAAAACCACTGATAAAAGAGTGACTATGGCTACTGCACCAATTGTTGCCATCAGCCACTTACTATAATATGAGATAAGCATAAATTAAATTTTAATAATTAACCACCCTTAGTATATAACAAACGAAATAATTTTTCCTTTTTTACAATACCTAGTTTAAGATAAAGTTAAAACTACTATTTCTCTTAGCAAATGTTGATTCGGCCTTTCGTAGAACATAGTACCGCGTTCGCTTAGCCAGTCAGCTGGTATAAAATCAGGCAACGGATTAGTAATAACAAAACCTCGAGAGATGGCGGCTTCAAGTAAAGGTAAAAGATAAATATCTTCCCCTTGGCGCCACGCTGGCCAAACCATTACTACTTTACCACCCCGAGATAATAAATAAGGCAGAGCTTTTAACCAATCTCTGTATAAGAAGGTTAACTCGTTCATTATTTGCTCTAATTTTTGAGACGTTTCTCTGCTGGTTAATGCTGGACCTAAGTAAGGTTCGGTTACTATGGCTTCAAATTTTTTATTACTTAATTTATTACTTAAATCCTTAATATCAGATAAAAAAAATTTAGCGGAGCTTGCGACTTGTGGATATTTTTTGAGTAACCACTGCCAATTCATTTTACTTCTGGCCAACGAAGCCTCATCTTTATCAGCTCCATAAATTTCACTTACACCGAGTAAAGCCGCTTCTTGTAAAATAGTGCCTACACCACAAAAAGGGTCTAATAAACTTTTAATATTGCCACCACCGGCTAAATTCACCATTAGTCGCGCTAATTTCAGCGGCAGCATGCCCACTCTAGCTTCGCGCCCAGGCCTGGTAAAATCTCGCGCACAAAAATCAGCAAATGGTTGTATTAACAAGGTTCGCCCGATATAAACCTTGTCTTCTTTAGGCAAAAAAACAAATTCCCAACCTATTGGTGGTAATAAATGGTTTTTTTGCACAGTGACAGAAGACAAAACCTCATCCTTAGATACCACGAAACGCACTTTGTGCTCACCGGCTAATTGATGTTTTAATTGCAAACCGAGTTTGTTTAACCACTTTGGCTTATGACCACCCTGTCCGCCGAAGTCCCGTAATTTATCGGAGAACGAAGGTGGGTACCAACTAAAACCAAAATAAAGACGTTGCTTTTTAGGCAAATACTTTTCTATAAAAACAGCTATATCCTCTTGATTATTCTCTACTATTCCAACTACCTCGCCCATCTTGATGGTGCCGGCTAATAAATTATGTAAATTATCAGACAAGCTAGCCTTAGATTCTATTAACCAATAACTTTTAGTAAGTTCAGTACTGGTAAAATGAAAATTTATATTATGGCTTACCTGCCAAATTTCTGCCACCGATAACTCTGGCTCTCGACCGAGGATAAAAAAATATTGAGGCATAATCTAAGTATAACATTAAATTATCATTTTCTAGCTACCTGCCTTATTTTTTGTTGTAGTTTATAAGTATAACCATATTTTAACAATACTAAATATGACTGTGCTGTTTCTGGCACTGGGCACTGGGATAATCTCCTAAACACCCTTCGCCTAGTAGCTATCCTTAAACCCGATACTCGGGAAAATGCACCCAACCTAAAAAATCAATACCTGAAGCCAAAGTTTTTATCAATACTTTATCTTAATGTAAATTAAGGTTTTATTGATTTTGTAAAAACGAAGATATTTGAAGAATTAAATTTTCTAGCCATATTTTATCCCGCGATAAAGCAACAAAATCATCAGGATAGCGAAGATAATATTTGGCCTTTAAATTTGTGTTTGGCAAACTGGCCAAATCTATTTTAAAGCCTTATGCGTTCCTTTATCTAATCTACAAGAATATGAATCAGCTATAAAGACCTTATCAAAAAATGGATAAAGTATTCTATAAACGGCATGATGCAATAATCTATCTTTAACTTTAGCTTTATGAATGTACCGAGGTTTGGGGTTAGAGATATTAAATTGCTGATATGAACCATATGTATTGGAGTGCCAAGCGTCACCAAGCCAACGGTAGCCACAGAGCCACTCACCATAGTCCCAGGACCAGGACAAGTACAGAACGAAGCAGGTACCATCGGGGGAGCGGAGAACAGTGCCGTCGAAGAAGATGAACGTGGTATGACCGTTCGTTTTCTCCTTCCAAGCCTCGGGGATGAGGTGCTGATTTTTCCATAACGTCAGTAAAAACCTGGCGTCTAGGCGGATGTGGTCAGCCTTTTTCAGACGGTTAAGCTTTTTCTCGCCCCTGATGCTGCTTTCGTCCGATTTGAGGCAGGTTTTGAACTTGACCTTACTAAGGTCAACTTCAGTGAGGGAGAGCAAGCGCTCATCTTGTTCCTCGATAGTTCAACCTTTACAGAGAAACACCACTGGATCAAACGGCGTGGCCTGAACGATTCTTGAAGGCCAGGGCCAGGGGTCCTGCTTACGCAGGAACTTCTTGGTAGCCGATACCCACATCGGGTCAGCTAGTTTTTCCAGAAGGTCACAGACCAAACCGAGTACTTCCAGTGGCAAGGTCACGAGCTTCCGAATTGCGATACCGAGCATGTCCTTTGACATGGTCAGCTCCTTTCTTTTATTAATTTATATGAATTTTTCCCATTAGTTGGGGTTTGTTTTTAAAGATCTTTACTGATTTCTACAGTAACAATTAACTATACTTCATACTTCATATTGACAAGTTTGTCAAGGATTTGCTAAGATACCAATACTTTAAAAGCGCCCTAATTTAAAGGCGCTCCATATCCGTACCTGCAAGAATATACGGGTACGAGATTCCCACTAAATAGCTTTCAAAGGCTTTACCTGGTGGGAGCTAAACATTGGACGCTTTTTTACTAATGCTTAATTTGAAAACTAGAAGCTGATATCTAGAAGCTACAATTAAAAAATAATTAAATAATTTCGATTTTTAAATTTTAATTAATTTCTATGAATCACTATGAATTACTTTATATTATCCCCCTAGCGATAGGCGAGAATAAAGTAGAAGCAACCAAAAATAAGGTTGATAATATGCTGAAAACTCTAATGGCCGAGGTAACAATGCAGGAGGAAATAGGCAAAAGAAAGCTGGCTTACCCTATTAAACAAGTACGCTATGGCCATTATATTTTAATGGAATTTAATCTAGAACCATCTAAATTAAAAGATTTAGAAAGAGATTTTAGATTATCAACTGATATTTTACGCTGGCAAATTGTTAGTAAAAAGATTAAATCCGCTAAACAATTAGCTCAGGAAAAAGCTCTGCAAGAGAAACTAAAATTCCAAACTCAACAAGAAGCAATGGCTAAAGAACCAGCACCAATAGCTAAAAAGACAGAGGTTTTGGAACCAACCCGCCTAGACGAGCTGGATAAAAAGTTAGAAGAAATTTTAGAAAACGAAATTGTTAAATAAATTTTAATCCGCCCCAAGCGGATGAAAGGAAAATATTTTATGATGAATCTTAATAAAGCAATGATTATTGGCAATGTCACACGCGATCCAGAAAGCCGTACCACGCCTGATGGTACTACTGTTACCTCTTTTTCAGTAGCCACCAATCTACGCTGGGTTGATAAATCTGGGCAACGTCAAGATAAAGCAGAGTTTCATAATGTAGTAGCTTGGAGAAAATTAGGAGAAATCTGTGCTCAGTATCTAAAGAAAGGCGCTAAAGTATATATTGAAGGTCGCTTACAAACTCGCTCTTGGCAAGATCAGCAAGGTCAAAAACACTGGCGTACAGAAATCATTGCGGAAAATATGATTATGCTAGACAAGGTTGGCGTGATTAATAATAACTTAAGCGAAGAAACATCTGAAATACCAGTTGCCTCAACTGAAAATCAGGGCGAAGAAACAATTAATGTAGAGGAGATTCCTTTTTAGTTATTTAAAATATATTTAAACCTATGAACCAGAAAAAATCAAATTCTCTACCTAAAAATAAAGAATGTTATTTCTGCCTAAACGGCTTGAGCGGTGTTGATTATAAAGAAACTAGAATTTTACAAAAATTTTTGTCTAGCTATGCTAAAATTTTACCTCGCTGTCGCACTGGCTTATGCCTTAAACATCAACGCAAACTAGCTTTAGCAGTAAAACGTTCCCGCATTATGGCCTTAATTCCTTTTGTTCATAAATAATTATGGCTGTTTTGCCATCACTTAATTCCATAAAAGCTGGTATCAATATTCTGGTTAATAACGAACCATATCAGGTTTTAGAAGCATCTTTTATGCGTACGGCGCAACGCAAACCAGTGATGCGCACTAAGTTAAGACACTTACTTTCTGGTAGAGTATTAGAACAATCTTTTAAACCGGGTGATAAAGTTGAAGAAGCAGATATGTCTAAAACTAAGGCTAGTTTTCTATATGCCGATGCCGAGCGGTGCCATTTTATGAATCAGGAAACTTTTGAACAATTTGATTTTCCGCTAGATAAAATCGCTGGCGGCGTTAGTTTTTTAAAGGAAGGAACAGAAGTAAATATTCTTAATTTTAATGGTGAACCAGTCGGTATAGAATTACCCAAAAAAGTTACTTTAAAAGTCACAGAAAGCCCACCCGGGGTAAGGGGTGATACGGCTGGCAATGTTACTAAACAAATTACTTTAGAGACTGGCCTACAAGTTAATGCACCGCTGTTTATCAAAGAAGGCGAAGAGGTAATTATCAATACTGATACTGGTCAATACGTAGCCCGAGCTTAAAATTGTGTTTTTAAAAAACAACGCCCTTGGAGGGCGTTGTTTTAATTTTATTAGTCTTATAATCTCTGCTCTTTTACCCTCGCACTAAATCCTGATGGATCAGTGTGGGGTTACCTAATTTGAGTATAAATACTTTTTCTCTGATTCCAAAAGAGTGATAAGATTAACTATTTTTCTTGGGTCCTTGACTGCTTCACTTTCTCCCAAACATCTTTTTTAATCTGCTCAACTAACTTTTGGTCATTGCGTAAAAATTCCCGAGCTTGTTCCCTACCTACACCTAATTTAATTTCACCAAAAAATAAAGTATTGCCACTCTTTTTTAAAACATCATATTGTAAACCTGTATCTATCAAATCACCAGCTAAAGAAATGCCTTCATTATACATAATATCAAATTCAGCTACTTGGAAAGGCGGGGCAACTTTATTTTTAACAATCTTAACCCGCACTCTATTACCAAGCATCTTTTCACCCTGTTTAATCTGCGCCAAGCGCCTAATATCAATCCTGACTGAAGAATAAAACTTTAATGCCATACCACCAGTAGTAGTTTCTGGATTGCCGAAAAATACACCGATTTTCATCCTGGTCTGATTTAAGAAAATAACCACAGTTTTAGACTTGGAAATAATGGCTGTTAGTTTACGTAAAGCCTGACTCATTAATCGCGCTTGTAAACCCATATGTTGGTCGCCCATATCGCCTTCAATTTCAGCTTTAGGAGTTAACGCCGCTACCGAATCAACCACAATAACATCTACAGCATTAGAGCGCACTAAAGTTTCTACAATATCCAAAGCTTGTTCGCCAGTATCAGGTTGAGAAATTAAAAGGTCGTCTATTTTAACGCCAATTTTTTTGGCATAAATTGGATCAAGAGCGTGCTCCGCATCTACAAAAGCGGCCAAACCTCCCATCTTTTGCACTGAGGCTACTACATGCAAAGCAATAGTAGTTTTACCAGAGGCTTCAGGACCAAAAATTTCTACCACCCGACCACGTGGCATTCCTCCTACCCCTAACGCAATATCTAAAGACAAACAACCTGTAGGAACAGCTTCAACCTGCATAGCTTGAGCTTCGCCTAATTTCATAATAGCGCCATCACCAAATCTTTCTTTAATTTGTTCAATGGCTAATTGCGCTGCCTTACTACGCTCTAATTTTTCATCTTGAGATTTGGACATAAATTTTATAACTAAATTTAATAACTCTTTTATTTTATCAAGGCGCTGGGTTTTGGGGAAGTACCGGCACTAACACTTGTCTTAAAACCTTGACTTGCTGACTATAAGAACGCTTTGCTGAAACCTCAATGGTATTCAAGCCTGGCTGTAAAGCTAAAACTTGACGAAAACCACCTTGATCATCTACCATTACTGCTTTACCATTTAACACCACTCTAACACCAGGTAAAGTTTTACCCATAACTATAATACTTAACGACTCACTGATAACATTAGTAGGAGGATTAATAATAGTTAGAGGTGGAGGTAAAAAAAGGCTAGTAGCTTCTAAAACTAAATAAATTAATAGCACTAAAAATATTACTGCTAAAGAAATTTTAAATAGAGAAAAACGAGGCCAATAAAGTAACCTTCGGGGGTTAATTGATTTTAGTTTAATAACTGAAATTCTATCTAAACGCTCTTGATACTCAGCCAGCAAAGGCTCTGGCGATAAATTGAGGTAACTTGCATATTCGCGTAGAAATTTATGACCATAAAGACCAGCTGGTAAACTAGATAACGCCTCCTGTTCTAAGGCTTGCAGATAACGTGCCGGGATTTTTAAATTAAAAGCAACTTGTGATAAAGATAAGCCCTGATGCTCACGGCTTTTGCGTAAAATTTCACCAAAGGAGCCTGGAACGCCTAAGTTTTTAGTGCTAAAACGCTTCATAATATAAAAATTTATTCCTCTTGTTCTGATTCTTCATTACCAACTAGATTATCTTCTTCTGTTTTGGTAGATAATGAATCGTCCTCCTCTAAATTCTTACTTAAAAGTGTTGATTCTTGAGAGAGGCTTTCGGGCCCCAATAAAACTTCCCGCGGTTTAGCACCTTCTCCTGGGCCCACTACCCCAGCTTGCTCTAATAAATCAATCAAACGCGCTGCCCTGGCGTAGCCTACCCGTAAACGGCGCTGTAAAAAGGAAGCAGAAGCTTTACCAGTTCGTACTACTAAAACTTTTGCTTCGTTAAATAAATCATCATCAACTATTCCTAAAATACCACCACTTAAATTAGTTTTAGCTACTACTTGGGGATCAAATACAGCCTCGGCTTTATCTTGCCAATAAGCTACCACGCGTTCTATTTCTTGGTCGCTTACTAACGCTCCTTGTAGTCTTTTTGGTTTAGAAAGTTGTGGTGCTAAATACAAGCAATCGCCCCGGCCTAATAATTTTTCTGCACCAGAAATATCCAAGATGGTTCTAGAATCAACTGAAGAAGCTACAGCAAAAGCAATACGGTGAGTAATATTGGCTTTAATTAAACCAGTGATAACATCTACTGACGGGCGTTGGGTAGCTACTACCAAATGAATACCTACTGCCCGCGCCATTTGGGCTAATCTAATAATTGCCGCTTCTACTTCATTAGCCACCACTGCCATTAAATCTGCTAATTCATCTATCACTACTAAAATATATGGCATCTGGCCACCGTTTTGATTATAAGATTGAATGTTACGCTTTCCCGCTTGAGCTAAAATCTGATAACGTTTATCCATTTCTGCTACTACCCATTTAAGGGCGCTGATGGTTTTATCAACCTCGGTAATAACCGGCGTTAATAAATGCGGCAGATTATTATAAGAAGCCATCTCTACTCTTTTAGGATCAACAATAATTAACTTTAGATCTTCTGGTGAATTAGTATAAAGAAGTGATACCAACATACTATTAATACAAACTGATTTACCCGAACCAGTAGCACCAGCAATTAACATATGCGGCATAGTTTCTACATCTGCCACCCAAGCGCGACCAGACACATCTTTACCTAAAGCCACTGTTAAATTAGAATGTCTTTTACGAAATTGCTCACTTTGTAAAATTTCCCGCAAAGAAACTGTGGCTACTGCTTGATTAGGAACCTCAATACCTACCAAAGCCTTGCCAGGAATAGGTGCTTCTATACGAATAGGATGAGCAGCTAGCGCCAAAGCTAAATCATTGGCTAAACTAGTAATTTGAGAAAGTTTAACACCTTCGGCTGGTTTTAAAGTATACTGTGTTACTGTTGGACCTACTGACACTTCTCCCATTTCCACTTCAATACCAAAATTAGCAAAGGTTTTTTGAATAATTTCTTTGCGTGTTTCTATATTACCGCTGGTTGGTTCACTGATAACGTTACTAAGTAAATCTATAGGAACATCTACAGCACGTTTTGGCGATTTAATAGCCAACAACGGTTCCTGAACAGGCGTACTAGTTTTGCTGCGTTTAACTTTTAACGAGGGAATCAAATCCTTGATTTTTTTTACGGTTAAATTACTTTCCTCTTCTTCTAACTCATCGCTATCAGTTACCTCCCTGACTTTATTAACTGCTGAGAATCGGCGCCTGCCTCGTAATAAAACTCCTATTCTTCTACCTAAATAAGTAAAAGGCGAAGACAAACTTTTTAAAGTTGTTTCAAATAAAATTAACCAACCAGCTATAATTAAAGCCACTAAAATACCCAATGATGGCCACCAACCTATTACTTTATAAAATGCTGTAAAAACCCAATATCCTAAATAGCCTCCGCCCAAACCTTTACTGGCTTGCTGCCAAGCCAAAGCTAAATCAACTTTTGCCTGCCACAAACCAGCTAAACCAGCCAAGATTAAACCTGCTCCTAAAAAATGGTGAGGTAACAATTTAAAGCCAGGACGCAACAGGGCATAAGTAAAACCCAAAAAAATAAAAGGGATAAGAAAACCTATGGAACCAGCAAACAGATGTAAAGCTTGATATATATAATCTCCCAATTTACCAGCAGAATCAAACAATGAAAGTAGCAACAATAAACTAATAACTAATAATAGCAATAAACGCAAACTGTGTTTGGTGTCAGGCTTTAAGTGAAGCTTAGCTTTACCTCCACCGTCGCTTACTTTAATTTTTCTAGATTGGTCGTTAAATAATTTAAACATGATAGAATCTCTATTTATTGTAGCAGAATTAACTAGCTATCTTCTAGTTACCAGAACGATGAACTGATTTAGTTAAACGTTCAACTCGCCTTGGTTTTAATTGCATCTTACTATAAGCAAACCAAGCTACTACGGCCATAGCTAAAGCTAAACAAGCAAATAAATAATAAGACCAAACAAATCCTCGCCAAGAAGCTAAAATACCCACTACTAAGGGGGCAGAAATAGTAGCTAATTTAACCGAGGTATTAGTAATAGCAGAGGCCTCGCCTTCTAAGCGTTCGGGAGACAAACTAAATATCACCGGCCTAATAGTAATATTCAAAATAGTAATAGTGGAAGCTACTAAAAAACTTACTAACAAAAAAAATAACTGGCTGTGATTAAAAACAAAAAATATCATTAATAAACATAGAACTAAAAATAAACCCACTATTAAAGTTCTCTTAGTGACCTTTTCTAACCAAGTCGCATAATAAATAGATAACAAGATTGGTAGTTGAAAAAATATCGATACTAATCCAATCTGTACTAAACTTAAATTTTGCTCCATACCAAATAAAGGTATAAAAACCTGATAACCAAAATTAATGAAAAATAAGGTAAAAATTAATAAAATCTGCCAATAAAAAAATATTGAGTAATGAGGTAAAGATTGAAGAGCCTTTTTAAAATAACCAGAACTAAATAAATCACGTAATAAATGTCTCAAATTTAAAGTGTTGCTGGAAGTTGGCGGTAAACGATTTTCTAAAAGTAAAGTAATTAACACAAACAAAGCTACTACTAAGTAGCCATAATAAATCGGCCACCAAGAAATTATAGCTAATACTGCTAAAGTACCAATAAAATAACCAAAAGCATCTAAAGAGACATAAAAAGAATAATTAAATGATTTGTCACCTTGATAATGCCTATCTACATAGGCTTGACTAGTTTCATAAATAATAATTGAACTTAAACCATTAATTAAAATGGCGACTATTAAAACTGTTATAGAATTAGTGTAGCCGGCAATAAAATATAAACTAGCTACTAATAAATACATTAATAATGAGCCTCGAATAATAGCTTTGTGGTCAAAATGATCTATCACCTGACCTAAAGGCAAAGCTAAAACTAAACCAGCTAAACTAAAAAGGGAAATGAATAAACCAGTTAGCCAGTAATTTTGTGTAATATTATCAATATAAATTGACCACCATGGGTCGGTAAAACCAAAACCAAATTCAAAAAAAAACATCACTGCCCCCATCAATTTAATAGAGTGGGGAACTTTTTTAATCAAACTAACTAAACCAGGTGTGGTTATCCTTTGACTCATAAATATCCTAAAACCCTAGTTTTTAGTAAAAACATAACTTACTAAATTATAGCAAAAAAATTAACAAAAAAACATTTTTGCTAACTTACTAATAAAAACTTATTACTAAATTTTATTCCTCATTGGATGTAACTGGTGCCACACCGGAAAGATCTCCTGGTTCTGTTACTTGAACAGCGAGTTCGGCCATCATCTGACGCGCTTGAGCAGCTAGCGCCTGTTGTTCCGCTTCATGTTTGGCACGCATTTCTTCACGCTGTTTATTTATTACTTCCATATCTCGATCCAAAAGATCTTTTAAAGCACCAAAACCAGTGCCGGCAGGAATTAAACGACCAATAATAACATTTTCTTTTAAACCTCGTAGGTGATCTAATCTACCGGTTACAGCCGCATCAATTAATACTCTCGCGGTTTCTTGAAAAGAAGAAGCTGATAAGAAACTATCGGTGGTCAAAGAAGCTTTAGTTACACCTAATAAAATTATCTGACCTTCAGCGGGCCGACCATTCTTTTTAACCTGTTCATTAGCATCTTCAAATTGTGCTAATGTTACTACTTCACCAGGCAATAATTCAGTATCACCAGCGTCAATAATATATACGCGTGAAAACATCTGTTTAATAATAATTTCCACGTGTTTATCATTCAGCTTTTGCCCTTGCACTGAATAAATAAATTGAATCTCACGTAAAATATATTTCTGCACCGCTTCCATACCACACAGATTATATAAATCAAATAAATCTACTGGGCCTTCAGTTAATTGCTGACCGCGAGTTACCTCATCACCATCTTTTACCCAAACAGTAAAGCCAGCTGGCGCTAATAATTCTTTAACCATATCTACTTCTCCTTTAACTTGTATATCTTTATCAGTTAAACTAACTACTCCAGCTAAAGAGGATTTTATTTCCTCACCCTTAGCTGTTTTCAGTAAAGTAGTACCAACTTCAACTTTTTGATTTTTCTTTACTAAAATTTTACTTTCCGGATAGTGAGCTAAAATAACCGATTCTTGTTTGGTATCACGATAAAATAATTTAATAACTTTTTGTCGACCACGGCTTAATATCTCTACTCTACCTGGGAAGGGAGCTAAGAGAGCAGCTTTTTTAATTGGCCTAGCTTCAAAAATTTCTTCTACCCGAGGTAAACCTTGAGTAATATCTTCTACCGAAGCTACACCACCGGTATGGAAAGTGCGCATAGTTAATTGAGTGCCAGGCTCACCAATTGACTCGGCAGCGATAATACCTACAGCTGTACCAATCGCTACTGGTTTATTAAAACCTAAATCCCAGCCATAACACTTTTGGCATAAACCACGCCTGGTTTTACAAGTTAAGATGGAACGAATCCGAACTTGAGATACATTTTTACTATCAATTAACTCGGCATACTTGTTAGTTACTAGATTACCTTTAGCTAAAATCACTTTATTAGTTTCGGGATCAATTACATCTTCAGCCACAAATCTACCTTTGACTCTTTCACCTAAAGTATTACCGGCTTCGGTTGATTCTTCTCGTTGCCATAATAATCCTTTGGTATCACCACAATCTTCCTCGTGAATTACTATATCTTGTGCTACATCAATTAAACGACGAGTTAAATAACCGGCATTAGAAGTACGCAAAGCAGTATCGCTTAACCCTTTTCTAGTGCCGTGGGTAGAAATAAAATATTCCAAAACCTCAAATCCCTCTTTAAAGTTTCCCTTAACCGGTAACTCAATTGTGGCGCCAGCTGGGTTGGTAACTAACCCTTTCATACCCATCATTTGAGTAAGCTGCGCCCAAGAACCGCGAGCACCTGACTCAATCATAGCATACACAGGACTTTGAGAAGAAAGCGCTTCACGAGAAAATTTAGTAACTTGATCTTTAACATGCGCCCAAATAGTAATTATCTTTAAATGACGCTCTTCAGCTGTTAACAATCCCTGCTCATACTGCTCTTCTATTTCGGCTACTTGGGCATCTGCTTCTTTATATAAATTTTGACGCTCGGATAATTCCGGCAAATCGCCCATACCCCAAGATAAACCAGAAAAAGTAAGATAACGGAAAGATAAATCTTTAATTCGATCAGCTAACCTAGCGGTACTTTCAGTGCCTTTTAATTCTAGACACTTAGCCATTAAAGCTTTTAAAGTTTTACTGGTCATGGTTTCGTTAATAAAACGCAAGTCATCGGGTAAAATAGAGTTAAATAAAATACGACCGACAGAGGTTTCCAAACGCCTACCTTGTAAACGTACTATTATTTTATCTTGTAAAGTAATTCTCTTTTCCTGATAAGCCATAATAGCCTCATTTTCATCAGCTAACACTAATGCTTCACCAGGCCGTTCTGTTAAATGAGTTAAATAATAACAACCCAAAATCATGTCTTGGTGTGGCGAAACAATTGGCTGTCCAGTAGCAGGTTTTAATAAATTTTTAGCTGACAACATAATTTCCTTGGCTTCCCATTTAGCCTCTTCGGTAATTGGTACATGCACAGCCATTTGGTCACCATCAAAATCAGCGTTAAAAGCTGGACAAACTAAAGGATGAATTTGAATAGCTTTACCTTCAATCAGTACTGGCTGAAAAGCTTGAATACCTAAACGATGTAAAGTGGGAGCGCGGTTTAATAATACATGAGAACCGCGTACTATTTCCTCTAAAATATCCCATACCACGTTGACTTTAGATTCAATCATGCGGTTAGCGCTTCTAACATTGTGTACATATTCACGTTCAATCAACTTGGAAATAACAAATGGTTTGAATAACTCCAACGCCATAATCTTAGGCAAACCGCATTGGTCAATAGCCAACCTCGGGCCCACCACTATCACGCTGCGTCCTGAATAATCAGTACGCTTACCTAATAAATTTTGTCTAAACCGACCTTGTTTGCCTTTCAAAATATCAGCGATTGACTTAAGCATACGCCGTTGCCCAGTAGAAGCGGTAACGGTTTTACCGTGCCTCGCACTATTATCAATTAAGGCATCCACTGCCTCTTGCAACATACGTTTCTCGTTACGGCAAATCACTTCGGGGGCATTTAATTCTATTAATCTCTTTAAACGATTGTTGCGATTGATAATTCTCCGATAAAGGTCGTTTAAATCTGAAGTGGCAAAACGACCGCCATCTAATTGCACCATCGGCCGTAAATCAGGAGGTATTACAGGCAAAACGGTTAAAATCATCCACTCTGGTCTTAACTTAACCTTTTTTAAGTGATTAAAAAGTTTTAATCGCCTGACTAATTTTTTATTTCTAGTTGCTTCGGGAGTAGATAATTGCTTTTTTAAATCATGTATTTCTTTATCTAAATCTACCTTCTCTAATAACTGCCTAATAGCCTCGGCGCCAATACCAGCTTCAAATACCTGCCCATACTTTAAAGATAAATCTTGGTATTGACTCTCAGTTAAAATCTTTAAAGGTCGCAAATCCTTTAATTCTTTTTTAGCAATTTCATAAGCTTCATCTAACTTTGCTAATCGCTCATGATGTAAAGCTAAATGGTCTTTTGTGCTATCAGCCTTATCACTTTTTTTGTCTCCAGAAATCTTGATTGCCTCTCTTTCTATGGCTTTGTGTTTAGTTTTATATTCATCTGTAACTTGATCCCATAATTGTTTTTTCTTTTCTTCATCCACAGAAATAATAATGAAAGAAGCAAAATAAATAACCTTTTCTAACTCTTGCACTGATAAACCTAAAACCAAACCAATCTTAGATGGCACGCCACGTAAAAACCAAATGTGTGATACTGGAGTAGCCAACTTTATATGACCAAAACGTTCACGTCTAACTACTGAACGAGTAACTTCCACGCCACACTTATCACAAATAATACCCCGGTGCCTGATGCGTTTATATTTTCCACAATAACATTCCCAATCTTTAGTTGGACCAAAAATTCTTTCATCAAACAAACCTTCTTTTTCTGGTTTTTGAGTACGATAATTAATAGTTTCTGGCTTAGTAACCTCACCATATGACCAAGCCAATATATCTTCAGGCGAGGCTAACCTTAATCTAATAGAATCAAAATCGCTAGCTAAATATTGTTCTTTTTCAGGAAACATAAATTAATTATTCTTAAGAAGAGCGCTTTGGCTATCACTTTTAGACTTAGTAATTTGCTTGCCTTCTTTTAAAATTTCCACTTCCAAACCTAAACCTTTAAGTTCGCGAATTAAAACATTGAATGATTCCGGCACATTTAATTTACAGATTGGTTCGCTTTTAATAATAGATTCATAAGCCTTGGAACGGCCTGGCACATCATCGGATTTAATAGTTAAAATTTCTTGTAAAGTATGAGCTGCACCATAAGCCTCTAGTGCCCAAACTTCCATTTCACCAAAACGTTGACCACCAAATTGAGCTTTACCGCCAAGCGGTTGCTGGGTAACTAACGAATAGGGACCAATAGAACGCTGGTGAATTTTATCTTCTACCATATGATTTAATTTCATCAAATAAGCCCATCCAACTGTTACCTTATTATCAAATGGTTCACCAGTACGACCATTAAACAAAGTAACTTTACCGTCTGGTGAAAAACCAGCTTTGATTAATTCATTTCTGATATCCTGTTCGGATACGCCATCTAAAGCCGGCGAGGCAACGTGATAGTCCAAAGTTTTAGCTGCTAAACCTAGATGTGTTTCTAAAATTTGCCCTAAATTCATACGCGAAGCTACGCCTAAAGGATTTAAAATAACATCTACTGGCGTACCGTCGGCTAAAAAAGGCATATCTTCTATGGGTACGATTTTAGACACTACCCCTTTATTACCGTGCCGCCCAGCCATCTTGTCACCAACCTGTATCTTTCTAAGTTGAGCTATGGAGACTTGAATGCTCTTTAATACTCCTGATGGTAAACGGTCGCCATTAGCACGAGAGAAAATTTTAACATCCACCACTTTTCCATGCTCTCCATGCTCAAGATATAAGGAAGAGTCGCGAACATCTTTAGCTTTCTCGCCAAAAATAGCACGTAATAATTTCTCTTCAGCCGATAATTCAGTTTCCCCTTTGGGGGTAATTTTTCCTACTAAAATATCGCCAGAGGAAACCTCAGCGCCAATCATAATAATACCTTCGTTATCCAAATACCTTAATTTTTCTTCGCCTACATTGGGAATATCGCGAGTCACTACCTCTGGCCCTAATTTAGTATCCCTAACATCAATTGTGTAATTCTCTATATGAATAGAGGTATATTTATCATCACGTACTAAGCGATCAGAAATCAAAATAGCATCTTCGTAATTACCACCCTCCCAAGGCATATAAGCCACTAAAACATTTTGTCCTAAAGCTAATTCACCTTGATCTGTGGCTGTACCATCAGCAATAATCTCACCAGCCGCCACTTGTTGTCCTTTGGCTACGATGGGCCGATGATTCATACAAGTAGAAGCGTTGGAACGAACAAATTTACCTAAATTATAAGTTTGGCTGCCAGCCATACTTTTAATAACTATTTTATCTGATTGCACATCAGTTACTACTCCATCATTTTTAGCTAACACCACTTGGCCGGAATCAGCAGCCGCCTTACCCTCTACCCCCGTGCCGACAATCGGCGCTTCTGGCTTAATGCAAGGTACAGCTTGTCGCTGCATGTTAGTACCCATCAGCGCGCGTACTGCATCATCATGCTCCAAAAAAGGAATTAAAGAGGTAGTAACCGACACAATTTGTTTAGGTGAAACATCCATATAATCAATTTTGCTAACTAAATCATAAACTGGTTCGCCCCATTCCCTAACCTCTGCTTTATCAGATAAAAAATAACCTTGTTCATCTATAGGCGTGGTAGAAGCTGTAGTAACATGACGCTCTTCTTCAAAAGCATCTAACCATACCACCTCATCAGTTACTCTTGGCTTGATAGCAATTTGATTTAAGGATAATTTACTAATTTTATTAGCTAACTCGGCAGTAATCTTAGTGTCAGCAGTAGCTATTAACTCGCCTTTGTCATCTACTATATCTTGTCTTAAAATCTCGCCTATCAATACTTTTGGTTCATTAGGCAAATCATGAATCACTTTTCTAAAAGGAGTTTCAATAAAACCATAACTATTAACGCGGGCATAAGAAGCTAAATGTCCCACCAAACCAATATTCGGTCCCTCGGGAGTAGCAATTGGGCAAATGCGGCCATAGTGAGTGCGATGCACATCGCGAACATCGAAACCAGCCCGCTCTCTAGATAATCCACCCGGCCCCATAGCTGATAAACGGCGCTTGTGTTCCAATTCAGACAATGGATTGGTTTGATCCATAAACTGAGACAACTGCGAAGACATAAAAAACTCTTTAATAGCACCAATAATCGGCCGAGCGTTAATTAATTGATTGGGCGTTAAGGTGGTAATATCCAAAGTTGACATCCTATCTTTAATAATTCTTTCTAATCTAGCTAAACCTACCCGGAATTTATTTTGGACTAATTCACCAACCGCCCTAACCCGTCTATTACCTAAATGATCTATATCATCAGCTTCAGCTTGACTATTATTTAAACTAATAATTTCTTTGATAATTGCTACTAAATCTTCCGGACGCAAGACTCTATTTTCTTTAGTAATAGGAATATTAAGAGCAAATCTTTTATTTAATTTATAACGTCCCACTCGCCCAAAATCGTAGCGAGTAAAATTAAAAAACATGTTATGAATAAGCTGTCTGGCATTATCAATAGTAGCTAAATCGCCTGGCCGAATTCTTTTATAAACTTCTTTTAGCCCCTCGCCTTCGTTATGAGCAGTATCTTTTTTTAAAGTAGCTTCTATATATTTAGCATCAGGGTTATTATCCACATCTTGGAATAATTTCTTAATCTCTTCATCGTCCGAATAGCCAAAAGCGCGTAACAGTGAAGTAACCGCCACTTTACGTTTACGGTCAATTTTAACCCAGATTACATTATTAGTATCGGTTTCAAATTCTAACCAAGCACCCCTATTAGGAATAATTTTAGCTCCATAATATTTACGACCGCGTGCTTGTTCAAAAGTAAAAAATACTCCGGCCGAACGAATCAACTGGGAAACCACAACGCGTTCAATACCGTTAATTACAAAAGTGCCGCGATCAGTCATAATTGGAAAATCGCCTAGATATACTTCTTGCTCTTTAATTTCACCAGTCCGTTTATTAACCAAACG
Organism: Candidatus Veblenbacteria bacterium; assembly: GCA_037439965.1. Lineage (GTDB taxonomy): Bacteria > Patescibacteriota > Patescibacteriia > Veblenbacterales > UBA10138 > JBBIVB01. The sequence continues at coordinate 24,287 of JBBIVB010000005.1, forward strand.
AGTTTTAACTCGCAAAGCTGCTTCGTAAGTAATATTTTTAACACGAGCCATAACTTCATCAAATTTCGGCTCGTCTAAATAATAATCCAAAAAATATAATTCCAAATCTCGGCCAATAAAATCTTTAATGGGAGAAATTTCTTCAAATAATTCTTTCAACCCTTCGCTAAAAAACCATTGATATGAATCACGTTGAATTGAAATTAAATCAGGTAAAGGGATAGCATCTTTAATTCTAGTAAAAAAACGACGTTGACGAATTTTATCCATAGATTACTTAATTTGCTAGAAAACAAAATTTAGTAAGACACAAAAATGCTCCTTCCTTAATTTCTTAATAATTTAGGGAAAGAGTTTTTTGTTTTTATAGATTGTAATGGTGGCGCCAAAGCATCCACTAAATATTATTGAAACCTAGGTTTTACGGCCATTAAAAATGCCTCTTTTTGATTTTTTTAGATTTACCTAAAATTGGCCGATATTATTAAAAATTGTGTCTGCAGTGTAACAACAATTAATTTTTTTGTCAAGTAAAAAATAAAAATTGTTTGGTAAATTATTATTTTAGCTAAGATTAGTTCAATAATTAATCTAAATAAGAAAAAATTCAATATTTAATAAAAGTTTTCCACAGGGCTAAACCAACCAAATAATTAGTTTAATATTTTGTTTAATTCTTCACGCACCACTTGCCTATCGTCCCAAGAAATTTTACCTTGCTTAGTTACCAACCACTGCTCGCAACCTTTACCAGTTATTATTACTACATCCTGCTGGCGCGCTAAACTTAAAGCGTATGCTATTGCCTGACGACGATCTGGAATAATAAATAAATTTTCATTTTCTTTTTTGCCCGAAGCTAAAGCTCCTTCGGCCACGGCCTTAATAATTTTTAATGGATCTTCATCATAAGGATCTTCATTAGTCACTATTACATAATCAGTTGATTCACCAGCTAGTTTCCCTAAAATAGGACGCTTGGCTTGATCTCGACCGCCGCCGCAAGAACCTAAAACAGAAATTAATTTACCATCTTGAGTTAAATCGCTTTTGAGTGTTTTATAAACTACCTCGAGCGACTCTGGTGTGTGTGCATAATCAACTACTACTTTAAAATTTTGTCCTTGGTTAATAAATTCTAAACGCCCAGGTGTGCCAGCAAAATCTTTCATACTTTGGGCAATACCAGCCAAAGAAAACTTTTGACTTAAAAGATAAACTATGACTGCCAAAGCATTATAAACATTAAATCGCCCACCGATTGGTAAATTAAATTCAGTTTCGTTAACTTTAAAATTAATACTTGAAGATGAAATTTTTATTTTCCAAGCCGCTACTGCATACTCACATGAAGAAATTAAAGAATTTTTCTGATTTAAAGTATAACCAAATTTAATATCAGCGGGCTGCTCTAAAAATAAACTAGCCTCTGGATCATCTAAATTAACCACACTGACTTTGGCGACTTTTTGCCCAAATATACTTTTGGAATATTTTGGTAAAACCTGCCAAAGTTTTAGTTTAGCTTGGCGATAATTGGCAAAACTGCCGTGAGATTCAATATGTTCAGGGCTAAGATTGGTAAAAATTGCCGCATCATACCAAATCCCTAAATGCCTTCCTTGAGCTATACCTTCGGACGAAGTTTCCACTATGGCATATTTATTTCCCTCGCTAACCATTTGCCGCAAAAATTTCTGTAAAATAAATCGCCCGGGCATGGTCATTTTTAAATTATTCAACCATTCTTTATTGCCTACCCGAACCAAAGCTGTAGAAATCAAACCACAAGATTGCCCTAAATTATTTAAACTGTGGCAAAGTAAATGGCTAACTGTTGATTTACCTTTAGTACCGGTTACACCGATGATTATTAGTTCTTTACTAGGAAAACTATACTTTAAAGCTCCTAAAGTAGATTCTAAACTGTGATAATAATTTAAAATTGATTTAGGTATCAGGGGGCGAATAATCTTTTTTACTTGCGACAACATACTATGGTTTTACTATACCATACCTTAATAAGACAACGATACTTAAATATTTAAGATTCTCTTGTTTTATTATACTGAATTTATTTCAAGATCTTTTTAAATGCCTAAAAAAACGATTCAACGTGAGATAATCATCTATTTACTTTATTACTTTTAAACATTCGTGACAAACGGCGTTTTGGTCGTTTACACCAATCACCTTGATGATAGGCATAACTAACTAATAAAGGTAGTACCGAGCCAGCTTCTGCATAAACCATCTGTTCAAAAATAGTGTCCACTTTACCCCAAGAAGACGCTTCTTTTAAAGTGGAGCTAGAACAAGCTCCGTCTCTAACATCAGCCACAGTAATTTGAATAGCATATTTATGCATCGGCACAACTTTGCCTAATACTTCAGCACAAACCACGGTATCTTGAATAAAATTTTTAGGCACACCACCACCAATCATTAAAAGACCTGATGTTTTAGCTTTCATTTTAATCTTAGTTAATTCATAAAAATCTTTTACTGAATCAATAGAAACGTGATTTTTAGGATTATGATGTTGATGCAATACTAAACCAAAACCAGCTGAAGAATCGGAAAATGCCGGACAAAATACTGGTACTTGTTGGCGATAAGCCAATTCCACTAAAGAATCTTTTTTAACAGCATGTTTAACTAAATATTTTCCCATGGTTTCAATAAACTCACGTGAAGAATAAGGTCGGGGTTTTAAAGAATCAGCAATTTTATAAATTGTTTGATCACAAACTTGTAGCTGTTCCTCATCAATAAAGGTGTCATAAATTCTATCTATATATAGCCGCCGTAATTCTCTATCATCAACTTGAGGTGTACCTTGATAATGTTTAAAACCTAAAGCTTCAAAAAAATCCATATCCACTATTGAGGCGCCAGTGGCTATTACCGCATCAATCATATTGTAGCGAATCAAATCAGCATATAAATTCATACAACCACCAGCTGAAGTGGAACCGGCTAACGATAAAAAGATAACGCATTTTTTATCTTTTAGCATGCGAACATAAATTTCCGCCGCCCGAGCTAAATCCCGAGCGGTAAACGACATTTTTTTATAGCTTTCAATAATTGGCGTTGCGTCAAATTTAGTAATATCAATATGCTCTATAGTCTGCTTTAGATAATCTGTTTTTTTCATAATTTAAAAAATTTAATAAATTAAGCACCTAGTAACCCCAAAGCGATTAGCACTAAAACAAACCAATCCATTGTTGTAAATTTAAAGATTCATGATAAATAAATACGCCAATAATCATTGTAGCAATAGTAGCTAATAACAACCAAATGGTACCCATAGTAGATATCTGATTTTTATGTAAAAGCGCCGGCAACCAAGTAATCGTACAAGAAGCGTAAGCTATGACTTACTAATAACGTGATACCCAAACCGAGCTTTATGCCCCACTTTTTTGAGAGAAACTCTCCTACAACAAAAAACAAAGCTGATATAATAAGTCAAATTGCCGCTGGTATAATCATTAAAAAATTACGCATAAAAACTAATCTGGGAATCTAAAATTATAATAATATTTTAATACTTAATTAATAACTTTACCATTCTCATATACAGTAAAACCATATTTTTTTAATTCCTTAAAAAATAACTTTACTGGCACAATGGCTTCTGGTGCATAACTGCCGGGCACGGTTATTTGTCTCCTCCTAATCATCTCGGCAATAATACAAGCTGGAAAACCAGTATCAATATTGCAACCAGAATCTTCCCAGCCTTTAATGGGTGGCACTAAACACTCCATTAAAATAGTTTTTTGTTTGCTATCTTTCTTGCCTTTAATTTTTACCCACAAATTTTCCGATTCAGTATAACCCCGAGGTGTTTTTAAACGTTTTAATACCGGATTTAACAAATCAAAAGGGGCAATCTTGGCATTATAGCCTTCTAATTTTACTGGCTTATCTGAATGAAAACCTAAATCAATCAAGAAATAAATCTTTTCTAAAGAGTGTTCGGGAAAGCCGGCAAAAAATCGCACTTTTTTTAAACCCTGTTTTTTAAAATAATGCCAAAAAGTAAAAATTTCCGGATGTTGCACCATAAATACCCTTTGTGGACCAATTAATCTAAAATTCCGACGAAAAGAAACTTGCAAGGGTTTTTTGCTAATATAAGTACCGTTATTCATTATCATGGGGTTATAAGTAAATTCCTCCAAGATACTCTTCATAGAAAACGGCACCACAAATTTTTTCATATTAGAATTCCAAGCAAAACCAACATCCACACTATCTAAGCTATCAAATTTCTGTGAGGCATAATTTAACATCACATTACCTATCCCCGGCACTGAACCGCAACCAGTAATAGCAATGCGATTAATTTTTTTAAACTTTCTATTCATTCTCAATTGCTGTTGGGTAAGTTCCTTCCATGAACCTAAATCTACACAATGTTTATGTGTGGCTAAACAAGCCTGATACACATTAATATTCCAGTACATATCAGCACAATTTACTACTATTGGAGCGCTATATTTTTTAAGTAAAGAAATTATGGTGGCGGTTTTTCGTAAATCACAATAGACAAATTTAGCCTGACCTTTAATTTTACGATAGCGCTTAATTACTGATTTAACATTAGCGCTGTAAAGATCAGAAACCAAAAGCCGATAGCCTTTCTTTAAAAAGAATTTAGTCACAATCTGACCCTGCATACCATCAGCGCCTAAAATTATATAGTCAAATTTTCTGCTGTTACTCATGAATACCGTCTATTATAAAAATTTTTATTCCAAATATCCCCAAGTGCGTAACCTATCTCCGTTAACTCTCCAATTAGAACCAATATCAGTACGGTAAAACATATTCTGTATCATGATAGTTTGAATTCGCGAATAAACTTGTCGCCTAGCCTCTTCTACCGTAACTCCAGAGCCGGTTACTACCAACACCGCTCCTGATTCGCCGGCAATTCTCCAAACCCCTTCTATAAATTTAACATCTTGAATATGAACCCCTTCAGAAATTTCGTGTTTTTTAAAAAGAATTGGCAAATCTCTATAAATTTCCACCAATTCTTTGTTTTTTGACCTGGAAAAATAAGTGGGAACAAATATCTCTATGCCAATCTGAAAACCTTTTTTCGTTTTTAATTGAAAAGTCTCACCTTTAGCTAATCTAGATAACCATTCACCTAAGGGTTGGGTGATTCCTTCTAGTTGGATATGAATAGTGGGATAACCGAAACGTGAAGTAAACTCCAAGGGATAAATACCTTTACCATTAACAATACAATTAATATCAATGTAACCAACATAGCCTGACTCCCGCAAAGGAGGTAACATTTTTTCTAAGGTCTGCTGAAACAATAAGTTAGATTTACTCCAAAACATTAACTCGCCCATATCAGAAGTAAATGGACCAATATCACCAGAGAATAACCTTTTATGCTCAAAATTAACATTAATCGGTAAAATAAATTCCCGACCATTAAAAAAAGCTCCCACTGCCACTTCTACACCCGGAACAAATTTCTGTAATAAAAATTTTGAAGCCTTTTTTTGCCAAACGTCTTTATTCTGACCCAACATTTCTAAAAGATCTCGGCCATTCTCTTCTTCACCAATAAATAACAAATCTTTATTAGCAGATAAAACCCCGCCACTAGGTTTAAAGACATAACGGTCAGGGTTCTTTTTTATAAACTCTAAAGCCTCATCATAATTAGTAAAATGCCAACTAGGTAATACCGGCACTCCATATTTTTCTAATTCTTTTTGTCCAAAAATTCTATCCATTTCTAATTTATCTGTGTAAACAGAGCCACCAATAACATACTTACCTTGTGCTCTAAGCTCATCTGCTTCTTTGCCAAAATCAACGTCATCAAAAATTATAATATCGCTCCATTTAATCCAATCTTTCCAATTAGGAACTTTTTCTAAGACGCCATCATAAACATCAGCATCGCCGGGAAATTCTGTATAAATTTTAACTTGATGGCCCTCTTTGGCTAAACGCCAAGCTAAATCTCCGCTCTCAGTTTCATAAGAAACAAATAAAAATTTTATTTGTTCAGATTCTGAATGATTATTTTTATGGTTGTTGTTTCCAGCCATAAACTTATTACACTTTCCCAATAAGAGTAACAAAAAAATAAAAGATAGTAAAATTTATTTATCTTTTATAAAATTTAATTTTATAAATTCGGGCTGGTTTCTAAAACAACTGGTGTAGCTGGCTCTGGCACGGTGGCAGTATCTGTGGTTGAAGGAGTACTTTCAGAAACTTGTGGCCCTGGGGTGGATTCTGTAGCTTGGGTAGTAGAATCAGCTGCTACCGAAGAATTAGTTTCTGATGTTTGAGTAGTAGTATCTGTTGGCGTGGCAGTTTCGGTCGGAGTTGTAGTTGTTTTGGTAGTAGTATCTGGAGTGAAAATTGTAGTATCGCTTGGGATAGTAGTTGTAATTTCAGTCGACGCTGAGGAGATGGTGGAGCCAGAATCGCCACTTATCGGCGCCACGGGAACACTATTTCCACCATAAACCGAGCCTGAAACCGCGGCGGTAAAAGAAGGATTGGTTACATCAACTAGCCACCAGTCAAATGGCAAATCTTGAGCAATACTAGAAGCCAGCGATACGGTAAAGTTACCTTCCTGAATATCAGTTACAGCCAAAGATTGGGTAATGGGAAGTTTAGGTGTTAAGAAAATCTTCATACCCGGCTTTACTTCTGGCGCTAAAACTTGAGCAGAAATCGCTCCAGCTGGAATTACACCCGAGCCAATAGTAGCGCGAGGTTCGTCAGTATTGTCTATAACCAAAGCTCTAGCTTTCAAAGCATCAGTTTCTAGTAAACCTTGAGCGTTAATAGCAAACACCGTGCGGCCAGAAGTAGTTTCAAACTTCATTAAAAATCCATCAAAAGCATCGGCCAATTTAACACTAATAATATTGCCTCTTTGCAAAGTGTCACTACCTAACTCAATCCCCTCTTTTACTGCTAATTTACTAGCAATCACTTTGCCATCATAAGTAACTTGGAAAGGCTCGCTATAAATCAAATAATCAGAAGGAGTTGAACCTTGGGTTGATAAAGCTAAAGCAGCACGAGTGGCTGAAATTGGGTCAGTTGAAGTTTGGGCTATTGATACAGATGCGCCAACTGAAGTTGCCGGAATATTGCCCTGCGTTATAGTGCCATCAGGATTAACACTGGCCGTAACTTTCAAAGAAGGGATATTTTTAAGATTACCTTGATTATCCATTCTAATCATACCACCAACTTGTAAATTACTTGCTAGTTTTAATCCTCCGCCTATCTCCACATCCGCAATAGTTTGTATACTACCTAAAGTTAATTTACCAGAAAGTGTCGCATCCCCAGTCTCCATAATCTGGAATATCATTTCACCATTTACTTTAGTTTCAAAAATATTGCGCACAGCGTTAACATTAGTTTCGCCTCCTAAATTTACCACCAAAGGAGTCCCGGCGGCTGTTACATTCATACTTCCCATCACTTCACCACCGCTTTTGGCCAAGTAATTTCCAGCTTCAGGATCATAAAAACCACGATTCACAAAAACTGGAATCTTACCCACACCCACCCCATCATAAGCTTCTAATGCTATAGCAATAGTCGGCCCGGATTTAGTAGCTTTCATAGCTACACCAGGCATGGAAGAAGAAGTTAAATAATCACCAACTGCTATGGGTCCATTTTCTGTCGAAACCTTAACAAAAGTACGACCAGCGAGCGAGACTAAACGGTAAGTATCGCTAACTCGCTGATTCAAAGCCTCGGCTATATCTTCTTGTGCTATAATGCCTATTAAATTTGATTGATATGGAGTGGTTGATTTCTGATAAGAATAAGGTGCTAGTTGGTGTGGTTCTTCACCAGAATAAGGATTTGGTATATTGCTAGTGGTTATCACATCACCTTCTTCTATACCTTCAACTACTGGCATCCATTCAGCTATATCAGCTGCGTTACATAAAGCGAAATAATAAGGGTAAGAACCATTAAAACAAGCATGGGTAACTGTTGCTGCGGCTAAGCTACTAACACCAAACCTACTAGCTGTAGCGACCATGTAATTACTAGCATTAACAGTAATATTAGCTACATCTTCATCGTTATAAGTCCCAAAATTTAACATCCTAACATCAGGAGCAAGTATAGTTATAGCAGCATCATTTCCAGAAGCACTGCCATCAGTAGCAAAAATGGCTTTAGTCATGGCAGATATGGTAGGATAAGCTGGAGTATAATCACTATCCGAAACATCTAACATAGTTTTGGGTGTGGTACTATAAATACCCACCTTACCATCTCCTAGAATAGTCAAAGCAGCTGCATTATCATTATTAGCCACCTGAAATACAGTTTCCGCTGCGGCCAAATCCTGCACTCCTGTACCACTGGCTTTGGCACCAATAATTTTAACTGCTGGGGTAGTATCAGTGGGGTCAGAAGATTGAACTCCTTTTAATCCTAAAGCTATACCAGTAGCATCAGCTAGACCAGTAACCTGTAAACCACCATCAGTAGTAGAAATAGAACTAAGATGACCAAAAACATCTGTTTGGGCTAAAGTAGTAACACCATGAGCCACATCACCATCAGACAAAGCAAACTCTGGGGTATTAGTGGCGTCATAAAGTTCTAATAAATAATCAGGAGAGGTATCTCCAATTCCAACATAACC